>JAZLAA010000063.1:0-11160 GCA_045612945.1 Elusimicrobiaceae bacterium | reverse complement strand
TTATACAAAACCGCTTCGTGCGCCAAGGCCCCCAAATAGGCATCCAGTAGCGCTTCTTTCCCGGCAAAAGAAGCGAAATCACAATAATTGCATTTTTGTTTGCAAAAGGGAATGTGTATATACAGGCCGCGTTTCATAGCTATTTATGCTCGGCTTCGTAGTTAAGATACGCTAAAATAAAAGGGTCCAAGTCGCCGTCCATAACGGCGTTGACTTGACTGGTTTCGTAACCGCTGCGTAAATCTTTTACCAGCTGGTAAGGCATAAATACATAAGAACGGATTTGGTGTCCCCAGGCAATTTCACCTTTTTGGCCATAGCGTTTTTCGGCTTCGCCGCGTTTTTTGTCCATTTCCAGTTCATAGAGTTTGGCTTTGAGCATTTTCATAGCGGTTTGGCGGTTTTGCAGCTGACTGCGTTCAATACGGCACGAAACTACAATCCCCGTAGGTTTATGCAACAAACGTACGGCACTTTCTACTTTGTTGACGTTTTGCCCACCGTGGCCACCTGCGCGGGAGGTTTCCAGTTCAATGTCACTCTCCGGGATTTCAATGTTAATATCTTCATCAATATCCGGCAACACATCACACGAAGCAAACGAAGTATGCCGCCGAGCGTTGGCATCAAAAGGTGATACCCGCACTAAACGGTGAACCCCGTTTTCTCCCTTTAAATATCCATACGCAAATGGGCCTTCCACCATGGCAGACAACGTTTTAATACCGGCCTCGTCGCCGGGTTGAGAATCTAAAATAGAGAATTTGAACCCGTGTTGTTCGGCCCAGCGGGTGTACATACGCACCAACATTTGTGCCCAATCGCACGATTCGGTTCCCCCGGCCCCGGCGTGGATGGTTAAAATGGCATTTAATTTATCGTTCGGTTCGCTGAGGCGGATTTCGCTCTCTTTTTGTACAATTTGTTTTTCGGTTTTGGCTAAACTTTCAAAAAGGGCGTTTAACTCTGTTTGGTCCTGCATTTCTTTACACAGTTCAAATAATGCCTGGGCATCTTCTACCTGTTTTTTTAATTCAAAAAAAGTGCTTACGGCGGTTTTCAAAAAATCCAACTGGCGGCTTACTTCTTTGGCCTTGTGCGTATCGTTCCAAAATTCCGGTGCGGATGAAAGTTGCTCTAAACGGGTTACCTCTTGCTGTTTTTCGGCAATTTTATCAATTGCTTCTATTTTAGCAACACGGGCAGATAATTCATTAATTTGTTGGGCCACTTCATTAAACTCTATGTTATTCATACCAAAACACCACCGCAGAAACCCATACGGTAAAAAATAAGATGGCACATAGCCACGCAAACCAATCCCCCCAGCGTACGTAAAAGGTGCTCTCTTGCCGTACCGAAAGCGGCACACTGGTGGTTAAAATTTCTCGTGTAAATAAATCTGTTTGAGCCTGGATATTTCCAAAGCGGTCAATGTAGGCGGAAATCCCCGTATTTGCTGCGCGTAACAACGGACGGCCGTTTTCCACAGCACGCAGTACATTGGCAGCCAAATGCTGATAAGGAGCTGCTGTATTGAAAAACCAAGCATCATTGGTGATATTTACAAACAACTGGGCCCCTTGCTGGGTTTGAGTACGCCACAACTGTGGGAAAATGGATTCATAACATACCGTAGTACCCAGCTTTACCCCCCCGGCATCTAGCAAAGGCTGCCCCGCCGGCCCCGGTTGGAAAGCCCCTAAAGCACCCATAACCTCTATATCTTCTAAAAACACGTTTAACAAATGCTTCAAAGGCACAAATTCCCCAAACGGGACTAATTTTTGTTTTCGGTAGGAAGTCAATTCTCCTGTTTGAGGGGCCAGTAAATACGCCCCTACATAGGCATTCTCATCCTGCGCAAACATGTTGGACCCAATCAGTTGGTAAGCATTAGCTTCGTTGCCTATGCGGGAAAACAATTCGGTATATTTTTCTTCGGTCAAAGCCCCGGGGACCGCGCTTTCCGGCCATACGGCCAAATAAACCTCTTTGCCGGTTAATTGCGCTCCCATATTTTGCAAGGTGTTATCAATTTCTTCTTCGTATTCGGGGGTCCATTTCTTATATTGGTCAATGTTGGGTTGTAAAAGAGCCGATTCTACATTTAATAATGATTGCGCGTGGTTATGTTGACGGTTCAAGCGATCCAGACGATAATTACCGTATTCGTACACACTTATAAAAACAAGAACAGCCCAAAACAGTTGCCATAATCCTTTTTTAAGCTCCGGCAAACCAAAGCACCAGCCCACACTAATACCCACAAAAGCTACCAAAAAGCTAAGTCCATAAACTCCTGCATAAGAGGCTATATACAACACATGCGGTTCATTCCACTGGGTATAACCCAGCATCAACCACGGAAACCCTATCCCGTAAAACGCAATCGTTTGGTGCAACCACTCTAACGCCACCCAACCACAGGCCGCCAAAAGTGGGAATAAAGCTTCTGTTTTTTTGAGAAAATGACAAGCCCCGGCAAAAACAGCAAAAGGAACGGCAAGCAACCCTGCCAACCCCAACCAAGCTCCCCATGCTTGTGCTACGGACATTCCCCCGCCATATACACAAGTATCATAAATCCAAGTTAATAAAACCGCATTACAAAACCAACCGGTTAGCCAACCGTATCCTACCAAACCCCAAAAACTGCGTACTTTGCTGATCCCCCAAACAAAGGGTGCCAGCATCAGCCAAGAGGCCAACGAAAAAGATACTTTAGGGTAACTAAGGTAAAAAAGAACGGCCGTGGCTATTAAACAGGAAAACAAAAAAACGCTACGTCCCGCAAACAATCCCCACCTCTGCAACCGTACCTTCCAAGATACGCGGA
Source organism: Elusimicrobiaceae bacterium (assembly GCA_045612945.1). Lineage (GTDB taxonomy): Bacteria > Elusimicrobiota > Elusimicrobia > Elusimicrobiales > Elusimicrobiaceae > Avelusimicrobium. The sequence goes on along the minus strand of JAZLAA010000063.1, from coordinate 8,321 downwards.
CGGGTTGCTCTACTACATTAGGGCTTAATTTGCGAAACCGGGTCATATTTAATAAACAATTTTACAGGTACGTGCGCTACAAACTGGATGAGCCGAAGAGCTACATTCTTTCTCGGTAGAAATTTCTTCCGAACAAGTCTTAGCTACTAACCGGGTATTGTTAACGGCATTAAACTCCGTAATGCGGCTCACATTAATAGCCACCACCCCTTTGGGACCGGCAAAACATCCGCAGGGATCTTTATCTACAATAATACAATCTTCATCCGTCTGGCACGCATAAATCCTGCGAAGCTGGGCTTGGCGTTGGGCATTGCGCTCTGCTTGCTGAACGATTTCTTTTTGAGCGGCCAGCTCTTGCGCATCTATTTGAGGAATTTCCATCAAAATTTCGGAATCATGCGTCAAAAATAATCCCGTTAGCACCAACACACCGATAATACAAACTAATAATAGCACATTCTTAACCGTATTTTTCATTGATTCGCTCCACAACATTTCTTATATTTTTTACCACTGCCACAAGGGCAAGGATCATTACGCCCCACACGCTTGGGAACCGCCGGCTCCCCTTGCGTGTGAGCTGGATTTTTCGCTGCCGCTTGCTGAGCCCGTTCTGCGGCGGTACGCCGAGGAGGAAGCTGCAAACGGAAAATATAACTCACCATCAAATCGCGAATGCGGTTCATCATAGAGGTATAAAGCTTATAAGACTCTTTCTGATATTCAATCAGCGGGTCTTTTTGGGCATACCCCCGCAAACTAACACTGTTTTGCAACTGGTCCAATTCGTATAAGTTTTGTTTCCAAGCAGTATCAATAATTTGCAGTAAAAGCATCCGTTCTATTTCGCCAAAATCCAGCCCCTGTTCAGCAAAATAAAGCGTACGTTGGGCATATAAGTCCTTTACCGTATTCATAATTTCGGCAGACAATGCCTCTTGCGTTTTTTTGCCTACTTGCTCGGGTGTAATTTCAAAAGGTAGCGGGAAAAACCGCCGTAGCCCCGCATTGAGCGCCCCAAAATCCGTTTGTTGCGGATGTTGCGGGTGATAATACTGCTCTACCCATTCTTCCACAATTTCTTCCATCATCTGGTGGGATTTATCCGCCATATTTTGCCCGTCTAAAATAGCATTACGAATTCCGTAAACGGCAGTACGCTGTTGGTTCATTACTTTATCGTAATCTAAAAGCTGTTTACGGATATCAAAGTTACGCCCTTCTACCATCCGCTGGGCCCCTTCTATTTGACGGGTCATTAAGCGCGATTCAATAGCTTCGCCTTCTTTCATTCCCATCGTGGAAAGTAGCGATGCTATTTTTTGTGAATTGGCAAACAAGCGCATCAGTTCATCATCCAGTGAAATATAAAAACGCGAGCAACCCGGGTCCCCCTGGCGCGCGCAACGTCCGCGTAGCTGGTTATCGATACGGCGCGATTCGTGCCGTTCACTGCCGATAACGTGCAATCCTCCTAACGAAACCACTTCATCCTGTTCCGCCTTTTCTGCCGGGTTACCGCCCAGTACAATATCCGTTCCGCGCCCGGCCATATTGGTAGCAATCGTTACCGCCCCTTTGCGCCCGGCCTGGCTAATAATTTGGGCTTCCATTTCGTGGTATTTGGCGTTTAATACTTTGTGCGGGATTCCGCGCTGGCGTAACATGTGGCTCAATTTTTCAGATTTTTCAATACTGCGCGTACCCACCAATACCGGGGCCCCTTTCTTCCATAAATCTTCTACTTCTTCCACAATGGCGTTAAATTTCTCACGCTCGGACAAATACACCAAATCCGGGTAATCAATCCGTTTGGAAGGGCGGTTGGGGCGGATTTCCACCACATCTAGCTTATAAATCTGCCAAAACTCGTTGGCTTCGGTCATGGCGGTTCCTGTCATACCGGAGAGCTTTTTATAAAGCTTAAAAAAGTTCTGAAACGTAATGGTAGCCAAGGTCTGGTTCTCTTCTTTAATAGCCAACCCTTCCTTTGCTTCTACGGCTTGGTGCAATCCGTCACTCCAGCGGCGCCCCGGCATCAAACGGCCTGTAAATTCGTCCACAATAATTACTTCGCCATCTTTAACTACATAATCCACATCCCGTTCGTACAAGTGGTGGGCCCGCAGGGCTTGGTTGATGTGGTGTACCCATTCGGATTGCACATCATCATACAAATTGCCTACTTTTAAGAAATTTTCAGCCTTGGCAATCCCGGTATCGGTGAGGGTAGCGGTATGGGCTTTTTCATCAATAATAGCATCCACCCCCTCATCCAAGTTGATACCTTCATACTTGGCTTTTACTTCATCTTTTTCGGTAATCAAACGTACTTTTAAAGCCGGGATTAAGCGGTTGACAATATAGTACTTATCGGTACTTTGGTCAGACGGGCCAGAAATAATCAGCGGGGTACGGGCCTCGTCAATTAAAATGGAGTCCACCTCATCCACAATACAGTAATTAAGTGGGCGTAACACACGGTCTTGGCGGTTGATGACCATATTGTCACGCAGGTAATCAAACCCCAGTTCGTTGTTAGTTACGTAGGTAATATCTTTCTGATACATTTCGCGCCGTTCGGCGTTTTCCATATCGTGCCCAATATATCCCACTGTTAAACCTAAAAATTCGTGTATGGGGCCCATCCACTGGCGGTCACGCTTAGCCAAATAATCATTGACGGTTACCACGTGTACCCCTTGGCCGGTCAGCGCATTTAAGTAAGAAGGAAGCACCGCTACCAGCGTTTTCCCTTCCCCGGTTCCCATTTCGGCAATTTTGCCTTGGTGCAATACAATACCACCTAAGAATTGCACATCATACGGGCGTAGCCCAATGACACGCCGGGCGGCTTCGCGCACGACTGCAAATGCTTCGGATAAAATATCATCCAGTGTGGCCCCTTGTGCCAAGCGGTCTTTAAACTCCTGCGTTTTAGCTTTAAGTTCGCTATCGGAAAGTGCCTCTATTTGCGGGGCCAATGCATTGGCGGCATCTACATAGTGTTGAATCTTTTTTAAATCACGTTCACTTTTGGTTCCAAAAATTTTGTTAATTACGGTTTTCATCATAATTGTTTCGTCCTTGTGTAAAATAAGTAAAAGTACGGCTTCTTATTTTACTCGGCCACCGGTTTTTTATGTTTGGTTTTAATCTGCAAATTGGTTGTTTGCGCGGCTTGTTGGGGTTGTTCATTGCAAAGTGCTTCCCACTGTGCCAATGCTTCTGCCTCTGTTTGGGCCAGCGTTTGGTTCACTAAGCTAGCAAGCTGCTCTTCGGGCCGGGTATGCAATTGTTTTAAATCTGCTTTCAGAGCCGCAATAGACCCGTCCAAGCGGGCAAGCCGAGTAGTTTTTTCGGGCTCGCTTAACTTTTTATCTTTACGCACAGCCGTGCGGATGGATTGATACTGGCTCAGCAAATCTTGCTTGATTTGCACACTGACCGCCCATATTTGCGGAAACACTTGGTAAAAAGCCTGAGCCGCATGGGCACGGGCAGGTTCCATTACCGAAGGGGCCACTTGAGAATAAAAAATAGCTTGTTTATAGCGGGCACGCTCTGCGGTAAGCAACAGCGAGTTATCAAAATTGCGCGCCAATGCAATGAGTGTATATCGGTTTTCCAAGGTATCAGCCGGTTGGGCCGCCATAAAACCGTCCAACATACTTTCCAGCATGAGGTGGTATCCTTCCTGCTGGGTGGCATGTTCTAATATGGAGGGATTGTAGTCTTTTACTATCTCCAGGGCTTGTTCGCGCGTAAGACCCCCCTGCACCGGCAGTGCAGAGGATAGTGTAACTGTAGCCAATAAACATAAACTGCGCTTCATAGATACCCTATTCTATTTTACTATATTCTTAGTACGCGCGCGTGGAATTTCGGTCCTTTAAGCGGCTGGAGTCACTAAAATTTACCGGGACAGTTTTCAACAGCGAGGGATAATATCCGTGCGGATCCAAAAAACCCAAATGTAGAACTATCCTGTAAATACTATTTTTGACACTAACACAAAACCCCCGGCATAAACCGGGGGTTTTAACCATAAAGGGAAAATGTACTACCGGGCGGCTGTACGGAAAAAGTTACCTTTGACGTTTTTGGCCAGTTGCACTTTACCCAGCGTTTTGTCCGCTTGTACAATTACATTCTTGGCGTGGGCATCCACGGGGCCTTCTACATTCCCAAAAACATCGCCTTCTTTCACAATACCTAACTGACCGTGTTTATTAATTTGTACTTCTAATTTTAATTCTCCGCTGATGCTTTCGGTCAACAAATCTTCTTCGCCTAAGGCAAACTCCAGCGGGAACTTGGGGTTTACCACCCGCTTAATAGCTACCGGCACATCTGCCTCATTCTTAATGATAATTGCACATGAATTATTATCCGCTTGGGCCAACTGCAACAAACGCTGCGGCACCTCTACCGTGCCCGTTACCGCAAAACGCGGCTCCTGCGCGGCGCGGGTGGCACAATAATAACACACGGCTACACTGGCAATTACTAACAGCAAAGCAAAAATCTTCTTCATACTTATATTGTACCCTAAAAACAACGCCTTGGCAAGGGCCTTTGGGCCCATTTGTTCCCTTGCTTTTGGGCCTACCCAAAATAAAAGAGGTCCAAAATCTGGAACCTCTTTTATTCAAACAACGTACTTAAATTTATTGTTTAAAAAAACCCCACAGGTTAGCGTTATATACCCACCCCTTGCATACCGGGTCGCCAGCTTTGGCGGGTTCGTCCTGCACTTGGATCCATTTTCCTTGTTTAGAGATATATTTAAACGGATATCCTTTTTCTACAGTACAGACAATATCTGCACTGGCAGATGGGTTTTGGCGTACGTTTAAGTCAATCTTGGCAGACATTCCACCCTTGGGGCTTAACAAGGAAGCGGAAATCCAGCCTTGGTATCCTTCAAAATCTTTTACTAACACCCAGTCTTTTTCTTCGTTAGTTTGTAACATAATGACCGGGGTATAGCGCCACGCATAAAATTTAACCGCACACTTTGTGCCAGCACAGGTGCGAATGTTGGCACGCTTGGCATTTACGCTGGCATATTTTTGGGCACAGGCCGGAACCAGTGCGGCAAGCAACAAAATCGTCAAAACAGCTAATTTTTTCATAACTCTCCTCGTAAAAAGGTGTTTCTAAAATCCTATAGTACCAGTATAGCAATAGTGGTAGTTTTTTTGCAAGTGTTTTTTAGAACTGTGCCTACGCTAAAAAAGCTATAATATAAAAAATTTAATTTGAGAGGATTTGTATGAAAGAAGCCGTAGAAAAAGTAATTAACGAAATTCGTCCCATTTTACAAGCCGACGGCGGGGATATCCAACTGGTAAACGTAGATGAAAAAACCGGGGTTGTAACGGTGGGGCTACACGGGCACTGTGGCAGTTGCCCGCATGCACAAATGACGCTGCAAGCCGTGGTAGAACGGCGCATCAAAGCCGTGGTGCCCGGCGTAACCGCCGTAGAGCGCGTATAGGCGACCATGCCTGTCATTGACCTACACACCCATTCTCTTTTTTCGGGCGGAACCAACTCCCCTAAAGAGGTAGTACATACCGCTCTAAAAAGGGGGGTACAGCTTTTTTCGTTGACCGACCACGACACAACGGACGGTTCGCTTTTGGCCCAAGAAGTGTGCCAAGCGCATTATTTGCGGTTTATTTGCGGGGTAGAAATCAGCACCCGTGAGCATGACCACCTGCACTTTACGGGTTACGGGATAGATATTCATAATACTGCTTTTCAAGATTTTTTGGCGGCTAACCGCCAGGCGCGCCAAGGGCGTATCCAGAAAATTATCCGCCAGTTACAGCAAGCGGGTGTAGAAATTACAGAAGCGGATGTTTTTTCCCGCGCCAAACATACCGTTTCCCGCGCACACATAGCAGATGTGCTTAAAACTAAAAAATACGTTCCTTCGCGCCAGGAAGCGTTTCGCAAGTATTTGGTAGAAGGGCAACCCGGTTATGTGCCCTCTATTGGCGTAAGTGCCGTGGAAGCGATTGGGCAAATCAAAAAAGCGGGCGGCCTGGCCGTAATTGCACACCCGGGCATGGTAACAGAACACTGGGATTTCCCCGCCTGGGCAGAAGCCGGTTTAGACGGAATAGAAGTATTTTATCCGGCCCATTCGTTTGCTATGCGCCAAGAACTATTGGCCTTGGCAAAGAAGTATGGGTTATTAGCAACGGCCGGGTCGGACTATCATGGCCCCACCGGCGGGCGCACCACGGCCCCCGGCATGCAAATTCCGCAGGAGCATTTTAACAGGCTGATTAGCAAGCTATTCTAATTCCCCGGTCCAGTCGCGGCCTAGCAAAATACAGAAAATAAGGTACAATAGGGATATGGCAAGAGATATTGTTTCAGTAGAGATTAAACGCATTCCGCTGGAGGTGGAAAACTCCGGACTGGGCCCTATGGAACTAGCTGAACTGGCCACACAGGTAGAACAGTTTATGAATGACCTGCAAGCCGACGGAGAAATTGACACTTTAAAACAGGCCCTCTATGCCGCGTTACACTTTGCTGCACAGGCCTACCTTAAGACCCAAAACGCGGGCGGCAAACGCCAGGAAGAAATCAACCGCCTGGATGAGCTGATTTTAAAATTGAAGGCAGCCACGGAATCCAAATGAATGAAGAAACCACGCCTTTGGCCGCACGCCAGGCCCCTAAAAAACTGGAAGATTTTGCCGGCCAGCCCCACCTGTTGGGCCCGGGCAAAATGTTGCGCCGTTTGTTAGAGGCGGATATGATTAAATCGGCCGTTTTCTTCGGACCGCCCGGATGTGGCAAAACGGCTACCGCGCGCTATATTGCTTCGCGCACGCAGGCTTATACGGTGGAACTAAACGCCGCTGCGGCCGGAGTAGCAGACCTTAAAAAAGTGCTGGCCGAAGCCAAAGAGCGCGTGCAAACCCCCGGGTTTGACCAACGACGTACATTGGTCATTTTGGATGAAATTCATCACTTTAACAAAACTCAGCAAGATGTGCTTTTACCTTCTGTAGAGCGCGGGGATATTATTTTAATCGGCATTACTACCGAAAATCCTTATTTTTATATCAACAATGCGCTTTTATCGCGTTTCTCGGTATTTGAATTTAAACCACTGGGGGACAAAGATCTTTTGCAAATTTTAACCCGCGCCGCTATAGCTGAAAACGCCAAAATTGATGATGACGCCGCTGATTTTTTTATCACCCAAGCTAATGGCGATTCCCGTAAAATGTTAAACGCTGCCGAACTGGCTTTTGTAACCACCGCGCCGGACAAAAAAGGCAAAAAACATATTACCCTGGGAATTGCCCAAGAGTGTATCCAAAAACGCCACTTGCGCTACGACAAAAAAGGCGATGAACATTATGATATTATTTCTGCGTTTATTAAGTCGATGCGCGGATCCGACCCGGATGCCGCGGTTTATTGGTTAGCGCGTATGCTGGAAAGCGGCGAAGACCCGCGCTTTATTGCACGGCGTATTCTAATTTGTGCGTGTGAAGACGTAGGCTTGGCAGAACCGTATGCAATTATGATTGCCCAAGCTGCCTTTGCTGCCGCGGAAGAATTGGGTATGCCCGAAATCCGTATCCCTTTGGCGCATGCGGCCATTTATGTAGCGTGTTGTCCCAAAAGCAACTCGGCCTATTTAGCGGTGGATAAAGCTTTGCAAGAAGTACGCGAAGGCCGCTACCGACCAGTACCTGACCACTTACGTTCTGGTGGCAAAAACCGCGGCTATAAGTATGCACATGATTTTAAAAATCACTACGTCAAACAGCTCTATATGCCCAACCCGGTCAAGTTTTTTGAACCCGGTGAACTGGGGCGGGAAGCGGCCCTGATCAAAAAGCTCAAAGAACTCAAAGGAGAATAAATGCAACCCGAGGCCCCTTTTAGAGGTCAAGTATTTAGCGTTACCGCCATTACGTTAGCCGTAAAACAAATGATGGAGGGCGTGTTTCGCGATATTTTTGTGGAAGGCGAAGTAAGCAATTTAAGCGAGTCCGCCAATGGCCACCTCTATTTTAATTTAAAAGACCGCGAGGCCCTGTTGTCTGCCGTTATGTTTAAATGGGATGCGCGTAAATACGCGCTAGAATTACAAGATGGGATACAGGTGCGCGTGTGGGGCAGTTTATCGGTCTATGGCAAATCCGGCAAGTATCAAATTGTTGTAAAAACTGTAGAAGCACTGGCCAAAGGGAACCTCTATCTAGAATTTGAACGCTTAAAAAAGAAGCTGGAAAGCGAAGGTCTTTTTGCTCCGGAGCATAAACAAGAAATCC
>JAZLAA010000062.1:0-7683 GCA_045612945.1 Elusimicrobiaceae bacterium | reverse complement strand
AGTGTTATGTTTCCTGTCCCTCAAATAAATGGCGCCCGGAAGGTGAGAATGTTGGCTGTAAATACATGATAGATGAGTATATTAAAGGCGTATGCTTTGTAGGAGAGTATTTAGTTGATGGTGACTATAAACCAACTTGGCTGTGCCTCACCGACAGTGGACGTTCTTGCGCCGAAGGAAGTGGAACTATAAACGGTTCTGTTTGCCAAGCGTTGGGGCAAGTGTTTTAATAAGTAAATTGCCTACAACAAAACCCCCGGCCTAGGCCGGGGGTTTTAGAATATTCAAGACGTTATACCAATATGGTTACATCTTCGGGTAGATCCGGGCCTGTGGCTGGTTTTGCCTGAATCGCAGGGGCAGCCGGAGCAACAGGGGGTACTTGCCCTTGTCGTTTTAAGCTGGCTTTAATTAAGCCGTCAAAGAGCGGGTGTGCACGCTGCGGCCTGGAGCCAAATTCCGGATGAAATTGACAGGCAATAAAATAGGGGTGGTCTTCCCGTTCCACTAGTTCCGGCAACACCCCTTCATGCCAACCGGATACTTTTAACCCGGCATCTGCCAACTGTTTTACATAGGCAGGGTTTAATTCATAGCGGTGACGGTGGCGTTCTACAATTTGGTCTTTGCCATAAAGCCGCCGCGCTAAAGAGCCTTCTTTTAAGTCGGCCGTGTAGTTGCCTAGACGCATGGTACCGCCCTTATAGACCACATTTTTTTGCTGAGGGGTCAAATCCACCACCGGGTCTTTGGTAGTAGGGTCAAATTCCGTTGAATTGGCATCATGCAACCCGCATAAATTGCGGGCTGTTTCTATAACAGCACACTGCATTCCCACACAAATCCCTAAGAATGGTTTTTTATGCTCGCGTGCGTACTTAATAGTAGCAATTTTTCCTTCAATGCCGCGCACCCCAAACCCTCCGGGGATTAAAATACCATCTACGGTGTTTAGTTTTTCTTCTATGTTGTCTTTTTCGGTATTTACATATACAATTTCCACTTTGGTGTCGTTATTCATACCCGCGTGGCGTAACGCCTCGTTAATGGATTTATAGGCATCTTGTAACTCAGAATATTTCCCGGCTACCGCAATACGCACCGTTTTGGAAGGCGTCATGGCTTTGTCAAAAAATTCAAACCAAGTGGGATCCACCTCTTGAGTGGGTTTCAAGCCCAAGAGCGAGATAATTTGTTTATCCACGCCTTGCTTATAAAACATTTCCGGCACGTGGTAAATAGACTTGGCATCCGCACACTCAATAACGGCCTGGGCCGGCACGCTGCAAAATAGCGAGATTTTTTTCTTCAAATTTTCAGACAGCGGTTTTTCGGTGCGGCAAATAAGCATGCTGGGCGCAATGCCCACTTCGCGCAGTTTATTGACGGAGTGTTGAGTGGGTTTGGTTTTCAGCTCTTGGGCTACCGCAATGTACGGAATGAGTGTTACATGCACCGAAATAACATTTTGCGGGCCCTTTTCCAAACACAGCTGGCGGGCCGCTTCTAAAAAGGGTAAAGACTCTATATCCCCTACCGTACCGCCAATTTCAATGATAGACACGTCCACTTCATTTTCAAAGGCAGTAAAGCGTTTTTTAATTTCATTGGTGATGTGTGGAATTACTTGTACCGTAGCTCCCAGGTATTCACCGCGGCGTTCTTTGTCAATAACGGTCTGGTAAATACTGCCGGCCGTATTGGTGTTGGCGCGGGTCATGGTCACATCTAAAAAGCGTTCATAGTGGCCCAAATCCAGGTCAGCCTCGGCCCCGTCGGTCGTAACAAACACTTCCCCATGCTGGTAGGGGGACATGGTGCCCGGATCCACGTTAATGTACGGGTCACACTTAATCATGTTTACTTTTAAGCCGTTAAGTTGTAAAAGCTTGCCAATGCTTGCACCGGAAATACCTTTTCCTAGGGAACTAACTACCCCACCTGTAATAATGATAAATTTAGACATATTTTCTCCTAGCTGTTTGGATTTGTATTTAACTCAAAATGTTCTTTATAATAGGCTTCGGCCCGTTGTAAATCCGCTTCGGTATCAATAGCCGGGCCGGCTGGTTCTATTTGTACGCATTTAATGGTCATTCCGTTTTCCAGTGCGCGTAATTGTTCTAATTTTTCCACTTTTTCTAACGGACTTTGCGGTAGAGAAACAAAGCGCTTTAACGCCTCTTTGCGGTACCCGTAAATACCACAGTGGTGCCAATAGACAAAGTTTTTATTTTCCTCGGTTACTTCCCGCTTAAAAGGTACGCGCGAGCGCGAAAAATACAACGCACGCATATTTGCGTCCAGCACGGCTTTTACGCAGTTGGGGTTGTCTATAATAGCGTCGTTAGTGGTAGGAACTACCGCAGTAGCAATATCGCACGATTTGTCATTTTGTAACAACTCGGCTATTTTAACAATGGTTTCGGGGCGGATAAACGGTTCGTCGCCCTGCACGTTAATAATAAATTTTTCGTCGCGGTATTGGGTGGCCTCATAAATACGGTCGGTACCGCTTTGGCATTTTTCGCTGGTCATTACTACGTTAGCCCCAAATTGCATACAGGTACTGACCACCCGGGGGGATTCTGTAGCCACAATAATGCGCCCCAAATTGGCTTTTACACACGCTTCATATACGTGGCGAATAACCGGCTTACCCGCCAGGCGTGCAGTTACCTTGCCCGGAAAACGCGAGGAACCAAACCGCGCCGGAATGGCAATTAGAATGTGGCTCATTTAAGTACCTCTTCAATTTCTTGTACGGTAGCGGTAGCGGTGCCGGATTTTCCCACCACAATCCCGGCCGCATAGTTAGAAAGGACGGCCGCCTCGGATAACGTGGCTCCGGCGGCTAACCCCAACGTAAGTACAGAAATAACCGTATCCCCGGCCCCGGTTACGTCGTATACTTCGCGTGCCATGGTGGGGATGGTAGTAGGTTTGGCTTTGTTTTTTTCAAACAAGCTCATGCCGTCGGCGCTACGGGTAATTAAAATGGAATCGGCGTTTAACATTTTTAAAATTTTTTGCCCTAATTTTTCTATGGCTTCTTCGCCGGGCAGGGGGGAACTGCCTACCCCTTCCCAGGCCTCTTTGGTGTTGGGGGTCATACAGGTAATGTTTTTATATTTTTTAAAATTGTCAATTTTGGGGTCCACACACACGGGGATTTTTTTCTTGCGGCATTTATCAATGAGTGTTTTGATGTTTTGGTCGCTTAGCATGCCTTTGCCATAGTCAGACAAAATAACCCCTTTAGCTGTTTTGAGGGCCAAATCAAAGTTTTTCATGCACTGGGCGGAAATGGAGGAAGAAATTGTTTTTTTGCTTTCGCGGTCGTAGCGTACAATTTGCTGTTGCTCGGCCATTACACGGATTTTTTGAGTAGTAGGGCGGTCTGCATCTTCGGCAATGCCGTAAATGTTGATATTGCGCTCGCGCAAGAACCCTTTGAGCATTTCACCACCCAAATCCGGCCCGACGACGGAAATCATCACAGGTTTGGCTCCCAACGCCGCCAAGTTGACGGCCACATTCCCGGCCCCGCCTGCCCCAAAAAATTCGTTATTTACCGCCTCCACCGGTAGGGGGGCTTCGGGTGAAATGCGGGAAACAGACCCTTTAATAAAGTGGTCCAGCATAATATCGCCCACCACGATAATTTCTTGTCCTTTAAACTGGTGTAAAATTTTCTTTAAACGTTGGGTTGTAATGGCCATAGTTCCTCCTAATTCTCCATTATATCTTTAATTACGTTGGTATGCCAACAGTTCTGCCGTTACACTGCCGATAAACACTTCTACCGACATTTTAACCGGCATTTTATACTTATCGTCTGTGAGCCATACCTTTAAACTTTTGCCTTTGGCTACAAAAATGCCTTCTCCCCTAAATTGCGGTTCCACTACCCAGCAGTCAAATTTTCCGGCGTGGGTTTTTACCGTTTCTTTGCCTAACACTTTTACTACCAGCGGATATTGGGTTTCCCGATTGATGATATCAAACACAATATCGTTCCCCGGTTGCAATGTTTGGGCACGCACAAAATATAGCGCAGATAAAATATCCAACACCGGCTGGTTCAAAGGGCCGCTAAAGGAGTGGGGTTCTTCTTTTTTTTGAATTTCCCCATAGAAATGTCCGGCTGGTACATCAAAAATAGTCCACTCGTCGCGTTTGTAGCTACCTTCCCGTAAACTTTGGGAATACCCTAGGGAGTGTAAATTTTCTACTTCCAGCCACGAATAGTTAATATCGCGCACATTAAACACCTTAGCAATAGCACTGCTGGAGAAAGCCGTGGTTTGCACTAAGTATGCATCTTTACCGTCTATACGGGTAATTCCGCGCGCTTTAATATAGGCCGTACCCGCCTTAATAAACGAATAATATACCCCAAATTGTAAACTTTCGTTACTCCAGGGGGCGGCAGTGGTATCGGGCTGCAGAGGTTCATAGACATACGGGTTTAACAAACGACTTTGCGCGGAGAGTATTTCTTCCTTAGGAAATACCGCCACATCTGTTACCGGGGTTTGGGTAGTTTGCCGGGCACGGATCTGAGCTATCAATGCAGGGGCCGGATCGGGCGTGGGAGTGGTTTCTTGAGCAGGGGAATCCTCGGGTTTGGTTTGCAAAGTGGCATATCCTGTTTTAGCCGGTTGAATGTCGGGAGACATCTGGGTATTTGTAGCGGTGGAAAGAGGTTGCTCCGAAGGGGGCAAAGCCGTTGTTGGGCTTGGTGTATGCTCTACGGAGAGAAGTTGTGCGTGTTGCGCAACGGGTGAGGATGTTTCTGCGCTAACCGGGGCCGGCTCTGTGCGCGGGGCTTGGCAACGGGTGCTACAATGGCACGCTGCCAAACACAAAGAAACCCAACTGATTAGTAAAATTTTTTTCATAGGCTTTCATGCACGATAAACTTAGCTGCATTAAGTAAATTAGAAGCTATTTTATCGGGGTGTAAGTTAGGGTATTTCTGTAAATGATGTTTGCCGTTAGCCGTGGTAACCAGCACTGTTTTTACGCCCAGGGCACGGCCGAACTCAACGTCCGCCTTTTTATCCCCAATCATATAAGAATAGGCGGTATCTAAACGATATTTGGCAATTAAATCCAGCCCCATTTTAGGTAATGGTTTGCGGCACGCACAATGCTCCTCCGGGGCATGCGGGCAAAAAACAATGTCTTCAATTTTTATGGGGTTGAGTAGTTGTTGTAAATGGGCGTGTACAGCCCGGACTTCTTTCTCAGTAAAATACCCACGCCCAATGCCGGACTGGTTGGACACAATAAACAGTTTAAACCCGTGCTCTTGCAGTAGTTGTAAAGCCGGGCGCGTGCTTTTGTACAGGCGCACCTGCTGCGGGCGGGAAAGATAGACCCCGGGTTTTTCGTAAATAAGCGTACCGTCGCGGTCTAAAAAAACAGCTTTATTCATACCCGTTCCTCCGGATGGGCGGCTAAATAAGCGTTTCCCTCGGCCTCGCGTTTCCAACGGTTATGGGCCCACAGCCAAGAGCTGGGGTCTTGGCGCAAACACGCTTCATAAAATTGGTTTAATTGGTAAGTAAACTGCCGGACGTTTTGAATGGTGTATTCGGTGGGGGGGAGTAGCGGGTCTAATACGGTACATACCAGTTGCCCGTTTGGTTCGCGCGCTACCCGCACCGGAAAGACCGGCACTTGCATTTTAATAGCCAGCAGGGCCGTAATGGGCGAAACAGCCGCCGTGCGCCCCATAAACGGTAGCCACACTTCGCTGGAACCGGCGTTTTGGTCAATCAAAATCCCCAAAAATTTTTTCTTTTTCAGCCAGCGCATACAAGCAAAGAAGGGTTTATCGGCGTGATTGCTGTAGAACGTCCGTCCCCCGAAAACGTTACGTAAACGGTTGGTTTCTTCGTCAATATAAGGGTTATCTACGCGTTGGGCCAGCACGGCTTTGTCACACCCATAAACGGAGGCCGCCAGCCCGAACGCTTCCCAGTTGGTAAAGTGCCCAATATGAATAATTCCGCCGGTTTTCCCTTCCGCGGTTTTAATTTTTTCCAATCCTTCTACGCGGCAGTGTTTTTTGAAATTTTCCTGGCTCATATGGGACAGCTGGATAAATTCCGCCAAAATGGTGCCCATATTGGCCCAGGAACCTAGGGCAATTTTTTGTACTTCTTGGGTGGATTTATCGGGGAAGGCACGGGCAATATCGTATTGCATGCGTTTAAAACGTTTAGGGAAAAACACCCGCGTAGCACTCATCAACGTTCGGGCCAGTTGCACAGAAAACCGGTACGGCAGGAGCGCAAACAGCGCGCAGAATGCTTTTAAGGCCACATATTGCAGGTAATGAAACGGGGTTTTTTGAAAACGTGTTTCCGCCATAATTTTATTCTAGCATATTTGGGCGGTGGGTTTGTGCTTGAAAGCAGGTCGTTTTTTTATTATACTATACGTACAATTTGTACTGTTTTTAGAACCGTATGCGGAATACGGAGAGCTTTTAGGAAACTAAAGGCATTATAGAGGTCTAAAAACAGCCGATATTAGGTACAACTTGCCGGGAAAAGCTATCCCGATCGGTTGTACCGAATGTTTATCGTCCTTACGGGCGGTAAACTACGGCTGTTATGTGTGGGTTACCTCTATAAGCTCATTTTTAGCAGCCGTTTTTCTATGGGTTCTCCGGGCAGGCAAATTGAATACAAGACAGCAGGAGAAAAATCATGAAAAACCAAAAACGAGGGTTTACCCTCATAGAGTTGTTAGTCGTAGTGTTAATCGTGGGTATTTTGGCGGCGGTAGCCGTGCCACAATACCAAAAAGCGGTGGAGAAATCCCGCTTGGCTGAAGTTTGGAGTACCCTGGGAGCCATACGCAAAGCCCAGGCAGTCAGTATCTATAGGGAAGGCCTGGCAGGTTTAAATTTTTTTTCCCAATTGGGTATTGACCTTCCCTGCACAAATACTACTAGTAATAGCGATGGTTGTTACGTTGCATGTCCCTCAGGGAAATGGAGTAATTGCCGTTATACGAGTGCTGGCGGTGGAGGAACAATTCCTTTCAGTACTACTACCAATCCCGTTGCGGCATTTATAGGCGACTATAATGGGGTACAGGTGGGATTGTATCTAGACAATGAGGGCCGTCATTGCGAATTGCCAAGCGGTGGTACTGGTAACCCGTGTGCAGAATTAGGAGTGTACTAAAAGCATTATCTAACAAAACCCCCGGCTTTCGTAGCCGGGGGTCAATTTTTTAGGGTAATGCGTTAGTAAATCACCGTTCCGATTTCTTCCCCGCACAAGGCTTTTTCAATATTCCCTTTTTGGTGCAAGTTAAATACTTGGATGGGCAACTGTTTCTCCATACATAGCGCCAGGGCGGCCGTATCCATAAACTGCAAGCGTTTTTCAATGGCCTCCGCATACGTAATTTTGTGAATAAGCTTAGCCTGCGGGTTTTTCTTAGGGTCGCTATCGTACACGCCGTCCACTTGGGTGGCTTTTAGTAAAATATCCGCATTCATTTCGCTGGCGCGCAGGGCGGCGGCGCTGTCGGTAGTAAAATACGGGTTTCCGGTGCCGCCGGCAAAAATTACAATGCGCCCTTTTTGCAAATGCCGGATGGCTTTGCGCCGCACAAACGGCTCAGCCAGTTGGTAAATGTTAATAGAGGTTAGCA
>JAZLAA010000061.1:0-31028 GCA_045612945.1 Elusimicrobiaceae bacterium | reverse complement strand
CGAAAGGCGAGCATGGCGAGGCGGGGCCGCGAGCGGCGAGGGTCAACGAGCCGACTTGTGGCCAAGTCCCCTTCCTCTATACCGTATTTATTTTGAAAATTCGTCCGTACTATTTAGGCGGTTTTTATTTTTGTCGGGAGCGCACATAAACTGCTTTATGTGCGTAAGGGACTTGAAATGCTCCGAGGCTTTTTTATAAACAACAAGGGCACGGCTATAAGCAGTGCCCTTGGTTTATTACACTTTTAAAAAACTTTACAGCTTTTCTATTTCCAGTGTTACTTGTTCTTCTAGGTCCGGGCGGTAACCTTCCCACTGAGCCACCTGGTGATGCTTGGTATCAAAAAGTATCGTATGTGGCAGACCGTTTACGCCCAGCTCGCCGGCTAGGTCTTGCCCGTTATATAGGGCTTTGGTGTGGAACTGGTGTTCTTTGACAGCATCACGCACCGGGCCGGGAGTTTCATCCATAAAGACCGCGACTACTTCCAGTTTCCCGGCGTGCTTGGCAAAAAGTGCATCCACTGCCGGCATGGTTTTCTTGCACCACGGGCACCAAGAACCCATAAATACCACCAGCACCGGCTTGCCAGATACGTCTTGCGTTTGCCACAACGCATCTTCTTCTGCCACCACCGGCAGGGCAACGGAAGGTAGATTTACTTCAATGGGTTTGGGAGGTAGTTGGGGCACACAGGCCACCGCTACCAAGGTTAAAGCTAGTAAAGCAATTAGTTTTTTCATAATTTCTCCTATGTAAAAGTGCCCCGTAAAGGGCCCATATATGATAGAATACAAAAGATGGGTAATTTTATCAATGCTTGGGCCAGTGCCCTGGGGGAGCGGCTAGATATTTTAATTATGCCGCGCAAAGGGGCCAGCACCAAGTTTAAATTGCGACGCATTACGCTTTGGTTACTCTTTCTAATCTGGGGAGCGGTAACGGTGGCGGGGCTGTTGTTTTTTATCCGCGGATATGATTACAACATCATTAAAGCGGAAAACAATTTAATGCGGGTAAAAATGAAGCTAATTGCCGACGAACTGGAACGCGGACGCAAGTACTTAGAGCTAACCCACACCACCGATACCCAAATGCGCCAAATGCTGGGGATGCCGGGTGGTAAATTTATCAATTTGCCTAAAGGATGGGAAGAAGCCAAAGCTAAGGCAGATGCTCGAGCAAATAAACTGTTTTCAGCTGACTTAAAAGATTTAGATACTGATGAATTTGAACAATATATAGATGAATTGGAGGATAGCTCCAAAACGCGGTTGGCCAGCTTCCAGGAGATTGCCTGGTTCTTTGCCAATAAGAAAGAGGGCCTAAACTCCACCCCCTCTATTCGCCCTTCATCCGCACCGATTAGTTCCGGCTACGGATACCGTTTAGATCCGTTTGGACGGCGCACGTCTAAAAAACATAATGGAGTAGATTTTGCCGGTAAGCCCGACAGCCCCATTGTGGTTACGGCTGACGGAGTAGTGCGTCACGCAGGTTGGGTGCCTAGTTTTGGGCAATCTATTTTGGTGGACCACGGGTTAGGATATTCCACACTCTACGCACACACCACCGGTATTACAGTTAAAGCGGGCGACGTGGTTAAACGTGGAGATAAAATTGCGACCATGGGTTCCAGTGGGCGTTCCACCGGTACGCATTTGCATTATGAAGTATGGAAAGACGGTCAAAACGTCAATCCACGCAACTATTTTAAATAAGCAGGAGGCTGTATGGGATTTTTGAAAAAAGATTCCGACTTTTCTTCCGGAGAGCATTTCTCCGTAGTGAGTGCTGAGTGTTACTTCCAGGGAACCTTAAACGTGCAAGGTTCGCTGCGGGTGGACGGCACACTGGAAGGGTCGGTAGATAATGCGCGCCACGTAATTGTTGGCGACGGCGGTAAAATCGTAGGCGATGTAACCGCCAAAGTAGTGGTATGCGGAGGCGAGATTGAAGGTAACGTCTGCGCAGAGATGCTGGAAATTTTGAGCAAAGCTTCTATTTTGGGCGATATCCGTGCTAAAAAAATGATGGTAGAAGAAGGTGGCCGTATTGACGGGCGCTGCACCATTGGCGAAGATAAAGACGCCCTGGATATACCGGAAAACGACGAGATAACGGAGTAAACTCTTTATGATTTCATTTTTAAATAAACACAAAACTTCTATTTTAGTAATTACGCTAGCATTTTTTATAGGCAGTATTGCTTATATCGGATTGGGTAGCTACTCGCGCGGTAACTTTGGGCTTAACGCCGCCCAGGTGGGCAGTACAGCTATTTCCCGCCGCACGCTAGACAGGCAATATTCCCAATTTATAAACCAACTGCGTAACAACGGTGGCGACTTGACCGAACAGGAAGCCAAGCAACTCCAGCAACGTATTTTGGCTACGCTGATAAGTGACGAAATTTTAGCCCAAGCAGCCCAAAATGCCGGGATGGTAGTATCAGACTATGAAATTGCCTATGACATTAAAACTAACCCCTATTTGCAAGACGAGGGCAAGTTTTCCCCCGCCGCGTATGCCCAACTGCGTCGTGCGCTAGGGAATGTATCTTCGGCGGAATTTGAAGAGCAACTGCGTCACGATAAACTGGCCAACCGTTTCCGCCATGTGTTATACTCGCTTTATAAAATGACACCGCAGGAAATCAAAAACGCTTACCAAGTGCAAAACGGCAACTTGAACGATTTTGAAGAAAACAAAAAATTCTTTGCTTCGGCCATAATGGACACTAAAATGGAAAGCGCCCCCAACGCCTTTTTTGACGATTTTAACCGTACCACCCGCGTACAAACATTCTTGGAGTAATACGGGCCATGACAACTAATTTACTGGTAGTTGGTTCCGTAGCCTTTGACACCATTGAGAATGCCAACGGCCGCGCAGAACGCGTGCTGGGTGGGGCGGCGAGTTATGCTTCGCTGTGCGCCAGCTATTTTGTACAACCCTCGGTAGTGGCTGTGGTAGGGACGGATTTTACCCAAGAATACCGCGACCCGTTTGTAAAACGCGGGGTGGATATTTCGGGAGTAGAGGTAAAAGACGGGCTGACGTTTCACTGGGGCGGCAGTTATGATGCGGACTTTAATACCGCGTTTACCAAATTTACGGACTTAAACGTATTTAAAGACTTTAAACCTGTTATTTCTAAAGAACAGCAAAATGCTAAAGCCGTGTTTTTGGCTAACATTGACCCGGAGTTACAGCTCTCGGTATTAAAACAAGTAAAGCACCCGCGCCTGGTGGCGTGCGACACGATGAATTATTGGATTTCATCCAAAAAAGAATCGCTTTTAAAAGTAATTAAGCAAATTGATATTTTATTTTTAAATGAAAATGAGGCCCGCCTCTTAACCGGTATTTACAATTTAATCCAAGCCGGCAAGTGGCTACTCGCCAAGGGCGTAAAGTATGTAATTATTAAACTGGGTTCCAACGGCTCTATGCTGGTAAGCAATAAAGGTATTGCCCAACTTCCGCCTTATATTTTAGAGCATGTGCACGATACCACCGGCGCGGGCGACACGTTTGGCGGCGGATTTACCGGGTATTTGGCAAGCCTAAAGAATTGGAACAGCCTGGCCGCTATTAAACGGGCAATGATGATTGGCAATGTGATGGCGTCGTTTACCATTGAGTCGTTTAGTGTGATGCGTTTGGCCGGGCTTACCACCCCTGTAATTAACAAACGCCTTAAAGAATATACGGATATGCTACGGTTTGATTAGCAAATAAAAGGGCGGGTTAAAAACCCGCCCTTTTTAGTTTAATCAAACACTTGGCCTAAATAAGCACAAGCTTTGCCGGCTTGGTCATCGGTACAGCTTTGGCCATTATCGGATAATTGCAATACAACCCTCGCACTTCCGGTAATGCCTGGAATGGAGCTACGGACACCGCTCCATGTTACAGCGGCACCGCTTTGTGTGACCGAAGTACCGAACAAGCTGCTGGGTGTATTATAGTCGCAATTACTCCATGCGGATGACGGACAAGTTACATCACAACCTGATCCAGAAGAGGATATGCAACCTGCCTCCACATCCAGGTTGGCAGGGCTCCAACTACTATGCCATTCATCTGTCTGTTGTTCCGGGTTCATCATAGCTACAGCTAAGGCCTTACGCAAAGACCCCAGGTTACTCCATATACCGGCCATACGGCTTTTTTCTACCGCTTTGTGGTACTGCGGCACCGCCACGGCTGCCAAAATACCTACAATAAGCACTACTACCAACAACTCGATGAGGGTAAACCCTCTTGTTCTATTTTTCATAAACAGCTCCTTATTATTAAATTCAACTTAACTGTTCATGAAATCCAACAAAAACGGCCGGAATGAATGAGTCCGTTTCAGAGTCCCATAAGCATTACAGCCGTAGTCTGCCATTCTTTACAGAATGGCAAACATTCAGCACAACACCTCTAAGGGATCGGCTTATCGATGTTGTGCCTTTATCGGCTATTTTCGGACTGAAACGGAACTTTCGGTTTTCCGAAAGCACCCCACATTCTGCATGCGGTTCCAAAAACAGATTAAATTGTATTTATAGTATAATAAAAAAACTATTTTTTAACAAGACATTGTTCTAAAACAGCCGGGCTACGGACGGGTCTTCCATACACAAATAAACTACCGTCTTGGGGAAGGTGCGGCGCAGTAGCGGCACTAAAAATTGGTAGGCCGCCAAGCGTTCTTGCACCCCATAGCGCATTTTGCCGTCAAAATCCAGCAAAAATTCACCATCTAAAAGGGTGTTGTGCGGGAAGCGCGTTTCTATCTGTTTTTTAAGTTCGCGGCTAAAGCGTAACGTACCTACGCTAATCCAGGCAATTTTATCTTGTGGTAGCATATCTGCCATTTCTTGCACGGTACGGGCATAGTCTTGCCGGTATCCTTCATAAATAACCACCGGGTCAAAGTGAAACCCCAGGCGGTACCCGGCACGGGCTACTTCGCACGCGGCTTGCAAACGGGCCGTTAAATTCGGGGTAAAATGTTCTACTTTATCTGTAATGGGGGCCGCATTTACAGACCATGCCGCCACTACATTTTCCGCTCCGCCTGCTGCTAACAAACCGCCGATATTTACGCTTTTGGTTTTAAACTCAAATTGTAAATGCGGCCGCGCGCGGAAAAACGGCACAATCCGGGCTGAATACTGCGTAATATCGTCAAACACTAAAGAGTCCGTAAATTCCCCGCTACCAATACGCGGACGGTCAAAACGACCGGCACAAAAACGGGTGTTATCCACCTTAGCTAAAAATTCTTCCACATTGGCGGGCCATAATACCGCATGTAAATTTTGATACTGTTGCAAAAAACAATACTCACACTCAAAGCGGCATCCAAAGCCCAAATTCATCAAATGATACCCGCACCCCGCCGAACCACAACTGCACGGGCAGGGTTTTAGAAAATCATACTTTTCGCGGTGGATAAAAAGGGTATCCAAACGCCGGGAAAAGTGCGGGCTGCCTACCTGGGTTTTGCCGTCGGTTTCTTTAAACTGCGCCTGCGGGAAAGCTTGGCGTACCCGGTCCGCCAGAGGCGTATTTTTGACCGAACTCTCTATATAAACGATTTTAGGCATAAAGGGATAGGGGGTTAAGTCGGCCTCCAGGGTAGGGTTCAGCTCCAGCTTAGGCAAATAAAACTGGTCTTTACGGGCCGTTTTAAAATGGATAGGGTAGCGTTTTTGCAGGAGCATTTTTTTGGCACGCTCAAACGTTAAATTCTTTTCGGCGGGTAAAATCTCGGCTAATGACGTGCCGTCGCGCTTAGCAATTTCGTACACCAGGCGCACTAGTTCACGCTGTTTATTGACCCCCAGTTTGGGCAAACGACCTAAGATGTAATTTTCTAGGGTTGCAAGCTGCATATTTCCTCCGCGCTGAGTTGTATTTGCGCCGCCTCGGCATTTTGAAGGGCTTGCCAGGCCGTGCGTGCACCCGCCAACGTCGCGGTTACCCCGGGCCGGCCAAGCGCCCACGCCAACGCTATTTGCACCGCAGGAACCTGCTTTTGCCGCGCTAACTGCGCTACGCGGGCTACGGTTTGTTGGGCATTTGTAAACGCTTCCCCGCGGTAGCATTTATAAAAATAGTTGCGCGCATCCGCGCGGCGAAAGTTGGGCTCTTTCTTATATTTGCCACTTAAAATTCCCCCACATAGGCTACCATACGCTATAAAACCAAGCCCGTGTTGCCGGCAAATAGGAAGTACGCTAAGGCCTTTGTCTGGGTGTAATAAAGACAACTCATCCTGCGCGCATACTACATAGCCGGTGGAAGCCATTTCACTAAGTATCGCAGGTGGTACGTTGCATACTCCAATAGCGCGTATTTTGCCTTGCTCTTGGGCCCGCACCAACGTTTCTAAAGCTGTTTGCCATGGAACTTGCGGATCTAAATAGTGGATTTGGTACAAATCTATATAATCGGTTTGTAAATTTTGGAGGGAAGTTTCCAGCTGGTGCAAGATAGTGTCGGGGTGCAGATTGTGGTCGGTCCACGAGCCATTTTTGACAAGGCCACATTTACTGGCCAACAAAACACGGTGCCGACAACCCACTAACGCGCGACCTATCCATGCTTCACTTTCCCCATAAATAGGGGCGGTGTCTATCCAGTTAATGCCTGCATCCAGCGCGGCTGAAACGGTACTTTTGGCATCTGCTTCCGAGGTGGGCCCCCAATCAGACGTATTGCCTAAAGCCCATCCGCCCAGCCCCACGCAAGAAAATAATAAATCCGTCTTCCCCAAACGGTTACAGCGCATATTAAACCCGCTCTTTAACATAAACCGACTGTTACGGAATGGTATTTTCCCGGGTTGGTTTTGCCCCTTTAGGCATTAGGAATACTGCCGGTCATGGCTTGTGCGGCCATGAGCTGCGTATCATGAACGGCTTTGTTGATGACGGCTTTAATCTCTTCGGCCAGTTGCTCTTCGGTATAATTTTTAGCCAACTTGTCCACGCGCACTTCTTGTACTTGCATGGAGCCATTCATAGTTAGTTCTACCAAGTGGTGCGGGCTGTCTGTTTTAATAACCATCATATCCAGCCGTTTTTTCATTTCTTCCATTTGGCCTTTTAATTTCCATAAATCTTTAAGTTGTCCTAATTTATCAAACATAATTTTCTCCTTTTTTATATTTTATAAATCTTTTACTACACCCGCACGCACAAACACGGCACTACAACGTACAACATCCGTTTTAAAAATTTGCCGGGCCGCTTGCGCGTAAACAGACAGTTGCGGGCGGTATTTATCAAGTAAATTATCCACCCCGCCTGCGGGGATATGGTCCGTCTTATAATCTACCACCCATATTTTACCTTTGGGGTCACGCAAAATGACGTCCATAATACCGGATACTACTTGCCCGCCAGAGGTCCTTTGTGCAAATGGCATTTCACATGCTAACACTTCACACGACTGCAATTCCTTGTATAGAGGGGTTTGAATAAAAGAGGTTAATACCGGTGCGGCTTCTTGCACCACTTGCGGTGTAAAACGCACGCGGGCCCCCGCTACAAGGGCAGATAGACAAGCTGTAGGGGTTTTAAAAAGTGTGCATAAAATTTCGTGGCACAGCGTGCCCACTTGAGCTCCTATTTCGTGGGCAGGGTTGGGCACACTCTCCCATTCTACCCGTGCACTCGGGGCCATTTCCTGCGCGCTCAATACGGCCTGATAACGTGCTTTGCGTTGGGCTAACTGTTGCATCCATTGGGTAACAGCTTGAGCTGTTATACAAGGGGTTTTAGAAGGAGATGGAACGGCTTGCCACAAAAAAGTATTGGGATCTTGATAACTACGCCGGCGTACGGGGATTTCTGTTTCCGCGTTTGCCCCCTGCGGGGGCGGAAGTTGCTTGGCAAATACCAAAGCTTGCGGAATACTTTTAGGAATATAAATGTCCATGGGGGCAGTTTCATTTCCTACTAAGACCAACTGCTCTTTGGCACGCGTTAAGGCCACATATAAGATACGCATTTCTTCACACCAGGCGTGTCGCTGTTCTTCGCTTTCCAAATACGCAAAAATACCGTCGCATACGGGGCCTACACGCAACCCGTTAAATCCTTGGGCCCACTGGTAATAAATTTGTTTACGCCGGTGAGCCCCGCTGGTCGCGTGTGACAAATCGGGCAAAATAACAATGGGGAACTCCAACCCTTTTGATTTATGTACCGTCATAATAGAAACGGCGTCCCGCTCGCTCCCCACTGCATTAAGCTGGGCCGATTCCTCTTTTTGCATTTGAACATCAATAAACTCTTGTAAAAATATGATTAGTTGCGGTAGCGTGACAACCGTTTTAGCCGCATAATTTTCTGCAATATGTACTAAGTAAGAAAGCACTGTAAGCGTAGTTTCTCCTTCATAGGCAGCGGCACAAACCTCGGGGAAGAAGGATTGATCCATAAATGCGTGCAGAAATTCGGTAAGCTCCCCTTGATGGGCTTTTTGGGCCCAGGCCCGCAAACGCACGTAACAACGCTGGGCTACCTCTAAAGAAGGAGTCACTGACAAAACTAATTCCTCCCGCTGGGCCAATTCATAGAGTTGAGCATCATTACATCCACCCCACGGACTGCGTAACACTCCCACTAAGGCAGTTTTATCGTGCGGATTGGCTAATACACGCAAAATATTTAAAAAATCATTCACTTCTTGGCGGCGGAAAAAATGGCGCGGGTCATCCAGCTCAAACGGAATATGCGCCCGGCGCAACGCACTGATATATACCCCCGCACTGCTTAGTGAGCGGAACAGTAGCGTAATATCCCGGTATGAAACGGGGGGCACAGCTTGGGAGGGTGTTTGGTTTACTCGCTCTTGAATCCAAGATACAATAAACTGCGCCTGGTTATGCCTAAAATCATCTACCGGCGGGACTTTGGAGGCTAAAGGGTTGTCTATAAATAGCCACTGCACGGGTTGCAGAGGCGTTATATCCCGCACCGGCACAATGGGCTGGTACATTGCCTGATAAGCGGCTGCTCCCTGGGTCAGTTCGGTCCGTTGGCGGTCAAACACCGGCGCGCAAACTTCATTGGCCGCTTGTACGACACCAGGCACACTGCGGAAATTTTGCTCCAGCACGCAGGTTTCTCCTCCTTGAGCTACAATAAGCCGGGTAAACAAAGTGTAGGCCTCCATATCCGCCCCGCGAAAACGGTAAATGGATTGCTTGGGGTCGCCCACCACAAAGAGTTTGCCCGGTTCCAGCCGGACCTCTTTCCAAGAAGGGGCTTGCCCCTCCTTGGTTTCGGCTAGAAATAGGAAAATTTCCCCCTGCATGGGGTCTGTATCTTGAAATTCGTCAATAAAAAGGGCCGCAAATTCGTCTTTTAAAATACGCCGTACTTGCGGATGGTTTTTCAACAAGTTACGTGTTTTAATAATTAGGTCATCAAACAACACAATCCCCTGCTTTTGCACAAGCTCTTGGCGTACCCGATGAACAAAAGTGCGCACTAACGCTAAGCATTGCAAAAAGAGTTGCTGATTTTCCGGTACAACAGCTTGCGCGAATGCGATGATTTGTTTGGCTTTAGCGAATGCCTGTTGCCGGGCCGTATCTTCCTTCCACCCGGTGGGGGCAGCATCTACAAAAGGTTTTTCCAGCTCCAGGGCCGGAGACAATTGCGCGATACACTGTGCCACGGCTTGTAACGTAAGCGGTATCCTTCCCCGGCCGCTTTGCACATCTATCCACTTAAAAAACAAAGCACTGCGTTGTAACGAAGTTTGCGCCCAGGCAATAGCTTTTTCTACCGCACGCGGTTTAGTTTTAGGGGTAGGTAAAAAATTACACTCCCACCCGGTCAGTTGGGTACGGTACTGTTCACAAAGTTGTTGCAACGCTTGCGCTTGCATTTCGTAGGAATAATCATCTGTCTTGCCCCCAGCTAATGTGCGGGCAAATTGTTTAAGTTCTTCTAATGAAATATGTGCCAGCACCGTTTTCCACAATTCTTTGCCAGCGGTATGTTCCCTCAATTCTTCTGTCAAAAACAGTTGCCATTGGGCATTAAATAAGCGGTTGGCTTCGTTCCCTTCATCTACTTTAAAATCGGGCGGTAACCCAGCTTCTAACGGAAATTTACGAAGCAAATACGCACAAAACCCGTGAATGGTACCAATGTAGGCACGGTCTATATGGTGTAAAGCATGGGTGGCACGTTCTAAAAGAACGGGGGCTGTGAGCCCGCAACGCACGCCCCACTCTTGGTGAATTAAATTTAAAATAGCTTGGTATTTATCCGGCTGTGATGCAACTTCCGGATTTGGTTGTGAGGAAAGTTGACGCTGCAAGAGTACCCGCACTCCCTCTAATGCCGCAATTAAGCGCAGTTTAATTTCACTGGCGGCTTTAATAGTAAATGTAACCGCTACTAGTTTTTCAACCGGCACGTTTTTAACCAGTAACGCCACGCATAAACGCGTAATCAGTAACGTTGTTTTGCCCGTACCTGCACCGGCTTCTACCACCAAATTTTTTTCTAGCTCACGTTTGGCGCGCGCGCGGCCGGGTTCATCAACTACCTGAGGCATATCCTTTCTCCTTAGCAGGGGTGTTGTAACGCAACTCATATTGTTTGCGGTGCTGCTCCAGCAGACGGCCCGATGGCTGACGCCGCGCACGTACTAAACAGTTAAAACTGGCTTTGCGACAAATAGCTCCATAAGAACAATACTCACAACCGTTGCGCGCTACCGCGCCTTCTTTTTTTTGTTCCCGGGGCGGATTGATGTAAAAATTGCCTTGTTTTACTAAGCTTACCAACTCGTCCAAAAATGCAAACGCATCCGGCTTAACCGTTTCAAAATCTGCCCGACTGAGTGTTTGCACAAAATAGTTTTTATCACTACCGGATTTGGACCAAGATAATAAGTGGGCACTTTGCACGGTGGAAGCACCTACTTGCTTCAGTTGCTCGGCAGCCAACGTGTACAGAAACGGCTGAAATATATAATTTTTAAAAAATTCCGCCGCCAGTTTGGCACTGCCTTTGTAACTGCTTTTGTAATCTACCACGCGCGCACCGGGCGTTGGTCCGTGGGCTACATCCACCCGGTCCATTTGTCCGCGCAAGGAAAAAGACAGTTTTTCCACACATACACGATCAAATTTTTCTTCAAATACCGCAGGAGTAAAATTTTCTAAGTGGGCGATATCTTCCGCCGCAAACTGGCCCAACTGTTGGGCCCACTGCTCTAGCATAACTTCCCACGCCAAGGGATAAATGCCAAACGGATTATGCGCCGCCTGTGCCTGCAAAGGCACAAACAATTCTTTCATATAGGCCTGTACCGCAGTAGGAAATAATTCGTGGATTTGGCCACGTTGCA
Organism: Elusimicrobiaceae bacterium; assembly: GCA_045612945.1. Taxonomy (GTDB): domain Bacteria; phylum Elusimicrobiota; class Elusimicrobia; order Elusimicrobiales; family Elusimicrobiaceae; genus Avelusimicrobium. The sequence continues at coordinate 19,645 of JAZLAA010000061.1, read as the reverse complement.
AAAGCTGTTTGTAAAACCGGCAGAGCAGTTCATGAAACAGGGTGCCACGTTCCCGTGCAGGAATGGTCTGCCGATCCTGCAAATCGGGCTCATCCTCTAAGTGAAGCGCTTTACTGAAAAAGTATTTAAGGGGACACAAGGCCAGTTCTTGCAACGCAGAGGGAGAAAAACCACCCCGGCTTTGTGTATAATTAAAAAGCTGTTCCCCCGCTACAGGGCCAATACATCCGTCAAATACACCGGATACATTTTGTCCGGAAATAGCTTGTGCTACGGCCCAGGTATCGGCCAGAGCGGGCTCTTGAGCCCAAGACCCCGTTTGTTTATAAAGCTCCGGAGCTAAAGACGGATAGAGGCTTATGCTACGAGCCATTTCGGGTTCTGTCAGTAAGCCAACCGACGTAAAAGTCAGGCATTCGGATAGACGACGAGGAATTTGAAAAACCGGTTGCGTATCAGGTGTCCAATTGAGCTCACACGCGCGCGCCAGTTCTGCAACAAACATGGAAGGACTGATTTTTTTATCTTCCCGGTCATACTGGGCATATAACGCGTATAGCCTTTCCCTCGCCGACGAAGCCCCAATAAAAAATAATAGTTTTTCCTCTTCCATGCGCTGTTCCCACCGAAGTGGAACCCAATAACCTAGCCCGTCGCGAAGCAAACGGCGATAAGCATCCCAAAAAATGGGGTCTTGCGGGGTGGCATGGGGGAACACTTTTTCATTTAAGTCCAGCAAAAACACCACTTTAAACGATAAGCCCCTCGCGCGCACCGCATCAGTAAACAACACCCCGCCCTGCACGGCTTGCGCCTGGTCAAATGTGAGTTCGTCCAAGGCATTTTGCCAAACCTGCAAAAGCTCCTCCGGCTCACAACGCGAGCAAATATCTGCGTACTGGCTTAAGGAGTTGGTAGCCTGTAGTACCTGGTTCCATACAGCTTTTTGCGATGTGGATAACGCTGACATGTCTATATAAGTGGTCAAAAAATCTACCAAACGCTTAGTTCCTTCCTCCCAGGTGCACGGACGTTTGAGTTCTTCCAGCCGGTTTGCCAGTTCCCCCAACCACACTCCCCATGCATGTGCCTGCGGGGAAGTTTGCGTGCGGGTATACGCTAACCACTGGTCTAGGCCATGGCACACAGGCGAACTTGCCAATAGCTGTTGCCACATTTCTTTATGAGGGGCCTGTAAATATATACTGGATAATACCCCACGTAAAACAGCCCGGTCAAAATTATAGGTAGGCAACGCAACTAAACTGAGTAAGAACACTCCCAGTGGGGTTTGCCTCAACGTGTGCGAGAAAGACGCATTTAAGGGAATATAATTTTGAGCAAACACTCGACGCAACGCATCTTGGCAAGAAGCACTTTGCCGGGCAATCACGGCGATGTCACTAAATGCATATCCTTCCTGCTCCACTAATCGTAAAATTTCTTTAGCGGTATAGAAAAGTTCACTTTCCAGGTTAGACCCCGGTACAATTTTTACCTGTGCGGCAGGCGTACTTTTTAGTGGCCCGAACAGGTACTCCCCCGCGGGCCCTAAGGCCCCGTAATCTTGGTTATTTACGTTATGGTTTTGGGTATCGGCGCGTAAGTAATGGGTAGTAAAAAACTTTTGGGCAAACCCGTAGGCCGGGACCGGCGCGTAGGGGGCAAAAATAACGGGAGAGTAACCCTCCTGCATTTTTTCTAACAGGGTAAGCTGGCGGCCAGTCATATCATAAAATCCGTAAAAAATAATTTTTTCAAACCCTCGTAGAAAGGCAGACGTTGGAACTTGCGTAAGCGCGCGCTCAAAAAATACAGCGTAGGGTTCATAGTGCGTAAGCTTTTGTTCACGTTCCAAAAACATTTCATATACCCGCACAAACCATTCAAAATGTTCTATGCCCTCGCGCCCCAGCAGTTCATCATTTTGGATATCTAGCAAGTGTTCGCGCAGGACCTGGGGAGTAACGTAGGAGTCGGCCAAATCCCGCAAAGATGCTTTTACTTTCTTCACAAACCCGGCCGAAAACGGATAGCGGTTTATGCCCGGGGTACGCAAAATATCTTTGAGTAAGAAATCCCGCAAATGGTTTTGCGGGAAAAGCGGCTTGGCGGGAGAAGTTTCTGCGGCCAATTTTTCCAGTACTGCAGGGATTTGCATAAAGTAGATGTTGGCCACCGTTCCCTGCGTGCGCGCCAATTCTCCCTCCAGCCGTTTAGCAATTAACGAAGAAGCACACACCACCAGCCACGGGGATATGCCCCTGCGTGTTTGGGCCACATAGCGTAGGAAGGCCTGTTCTAGGGCCGGATAATGTGCGTAAAATAGTTCCATAGGACAACCGATAATATAGTACAATAAAAGGGTCTAGTTTTATTATTACATTTTTAAGCGGCAAAACCAAGCAAAACCCGCCGCCCAAGAGGTGTGTTTGATGAACCCGATTGATGCCGTTGTGCTGGGGATAGTACAAGCCTTAGGAGAGTTCCTTCCTATTTCCAGTTCTGCCCACTTAGTGCTTGTGCCGTTTTTCCGCGGACAGGCTTATCAAGGGATTGCATTTGACGTGATGCTGCATGCGGCCACCTTGCTGGCGGTGCTGATTTATTTTGCTAAAGATTGGTATATTTTACTTAAAAACGGGATCTTTGCTCCTCACTCACGCGAAGGCCGGATGCTATGGTATTTGGCGGCGGCTACCATACCCGCGGGTTTGGCCGGTGTACTGCTGGACGACTGGGCCGAAACCACTTTCCGCGAACCTTTGTGGATAGCTGTTTGTTTGGCAGGGTTTGCGCTTTTGCTGTGGTTGGCAGACAAACAAACCAGCGCCAAACGCGGGGATGTGAGCATTTTTACGGTTCCGTTTGGAACGGTCTTTTTAATTGGTTGTGCACAGGCACTGGCCATTATGCCCGGTGTATCGCGCAGTGGTATTACCATTACTGCGGCGTTATTTTTAGGTATGTCCCGCCCGGCAGCGGCGCGGATTTCATTTTTACTTTCTACGCCCATTATCGCCGGGGCTGCCTTGCTGGAAGCTACCAAGTTGACCCCTGCGGATGTAAATACTTCCCTATTATGGGGGTTTGGTAGTGCATTTGTAGGCGGGATTTTAGTAATTGGCGGCCTGATGCGCTATATTAAAACCCATAGCTTTGATATCTTTGTCTATTACCGCTGGATTTTGGCTATGGTAATTGTAATGTTCTACGTGGTAAATATGTAACCCTTTTATGAACTTTAACGTATACCCCCCGGTATAAAAACCGGGGGGTTTTGCGTTTTACATCAACTCACTGCATTTGGAACTAAAAGCACAGCTCTTGTTACCTTGTGAGTCAATTTCAAGAAGCACGCTTTCTCCATCCAAATGGGCCCAAAAGGCGGCGGTGGTATCGTACACGTTATATACACATTTCTCTGCGACATTATAATTTGTTGGATCTAGTCCCGTAAACCCAGGAGGGCAATCCACTTCACAAAAGGAGGAACTTCCGTATCCTTCGCTATATCCTGTACAAGGGCCATCCATAATTTGTTCTATTTTGAAACTTTCGGAACCTAGGTCAACCCCTTCCAGTTTTTTAACAGCCGCCGCTTTACGCAAATAGTCTAGATTTGCCCAAATTTCAGCCAACCGGCTTTTGCGCACAGCTTTTTGGTATTGCGGTACAGCTACAGCCGCTAAAATACCTACAATAAGTACTACCACTAACAACTCTATGAGGGTAAACCCTCTTGTTCTGTTTGTCATAAACAGCTCTCCTTTTAGTTAAATTACAATTTAACTGTTTAAGGAGCCGGCACAGAAAAACGGCTATTGTCTGTGGGCTAATAGCAGTACCCCAACATAAACAGCCGTGGTCTGTCATTTTTGCAGAACGCAAAAATAACAAACACTCAGCACAAAACAACGGGATTATAAGTTCCATCATTTTGTGCCTTAAAACGACTGTTTTTGGACTGCTATTAGATTTCGTAACCGAAACGTAACCGTATTCTGCATACGGTTCCAAAAACAGAATAAAATTGTACTAATAGTATAATAAAAAAGAGCCGGTTTGCCCAGCCCTTTTTGCGCGTGACTAAACGCCCTATTTTTTAAGTAAATCCCCTAACGAGGAAAACGGCTGATATGTAGCCGGTTCGGGGGAGGCAGGCTCCTTTTCTTTGGGGCAGGAGGATTTTTCGCAACTGTGGCAAAAAGCACATTCGGCACAATGGGCCGGATTAGGGGAAAAATCACCCGCTTCAATTTTTTTACCTACCTCTACAAAAATATCCAAAATGTGTTGCTCGTCAAACGCTTCAAACGGCGCACTTTGTGTTTGGTTAAACGCCGTGAAATAATAGGTTACTTTGCCTTTTTGCATGTTCCACGCGCGCCGCGCACCAACAGAATAAATGCCTAATTGTAGCGAATCGGTTACCGGCATACTTAAATCCATATCCGTACCGGTTTTATAGTCAATTACTTCCCAGGAACCGTCCGGGTGTTTATCAATGCGGTCAATTTTTCCGCGAAATTTCCACCCATCTTGTTCAAAAATAAATTCACGCTCTGTGCTATCCACGGTGGTTTTACGTTGGTATTCGGCTTGGGCATAATCTTCCAGCATTTTTTTCCCTTTTAAATACCACTCCATTTGCTCACCTGCACTGGCATAACCGGCACTAAGCCAACAATCATCATAGTAGTTAAGCAGTTCGGCAGGGTCGTTACTATGGGCATGGTATGCTTCCAGCGCGCGGTGAATAGATACCCCTAATGAAGAAGCCGGGGTTAATCCTTCACGCCGACCGTCTATATACTTATATTTGTACAAAAGGGGACACTCTTTGTAAGTTTTAATTTTAGAATAATTTAGCTCGTGCACGTCGCTATACATAGGGCTACTCCTGCGCGTGGCAGATAAAGCGCATTAGCGTATCGCCATACTTTTCCGTACGGAAAACTTTGTACTCCGCGGGGATAGCAAACTCTTCCGTTTTATGCGTTTGAATGACAAGCACCCCCCCGGGGGCCAACAGACCGGCCTGCGCTACATTGGCTAAAGATACCTGCGAAAATGCCAACATTTTGTTGTTAATATCGCGGTAAGGCGGGCCCATAAAAATAATATCGTATCCGTCGTTGTCGCTGTAGGCCAGCAACCAATCCAGCGGTTTTAAGACGTCCCCACGCAGTACTTTAGCACGCTCTTGAAAACCCAGGTGTACTAAATTACGGTGAATATTTTTAATACAGGCCGGTTCCTTTTCTACCATGACAGCCTTTAACGCCCCGCGAGAGAGCGCCTCTAAAGACACATTCCCCGTTCCGGCAAACAAATCTAAAAACTTGGCCCCGGTAATGCGCGGACGCAAAATATCAAATAAGGACTGTTTGATACGGTCCGAAATGGGCTTCACAGGTAAGTTTTTAGAAACAGAAAATATCCGCCTTCCACGGGCAGTTCCGGCAATAATACGCATACGGTTCCTTTATAATTGGGCAATCCCCTCTTTAAGTGCATAGCGCACCAATTCGGCTTGTTTATGAATGCCCAGTTTGCGCATGATGTTGTTACGGTGCACATGGACGGTGTTTAACGAAAGGGTAAAGTGCTTGGCAATCTGTTTGCTACTATACCCTTCGGCAATAAGCTGGAGCACTTCTTTTTCTTTAGCCGTTAAAGAGTCTCTATCTTTCTTCGGGGCGGCTTTGCCCAAGAATCCTTGTACCAAAAATTTGGAGATTTTGCCACCAAAGTAAAACCGCCCGGCCGCTACTTCACGTATGGCATCTAAAAGCTCATCCGCGGTAGACACTTTTACCACAAATCCCTTGGCACCGGATTTCAACGCCTTTTCCACAGAAACTCGGTCATCATACATACTTAGAATAAGCACATTGGCCTTGGGCCGTAATTTTAATAATTTAGCTACGGCCTCGACCCCGTTCAAAACTGGCATCGAAATATCCACGACAAACAAATCAGCCGTATTGGTTTTGGCATATTCCACCAAATCTTTACCGTTAGAGAATTCGGCAACTACTTTAAATTCGTTCTTCTGCGCCTCCAACATCAAGCGCACCCCTTGGCGTACCAAGACATGGTCATCTGCTAATACAATTCTTATACTCATAACGTTTCCTCATATACTACGCACGGACATACAGCGTGCACACGCGTGCCTTTGCCCGGTGCTGTGGTAATTGTCAGTTTTCCCCCCAAGAAGCGTACACTGTCATGCATAGACAGTAGCCCTACCCGGTTGACGGGATGTTGTTTACTGCGAACAAACCCTACTCCGTTATCCTGCACGGTCACGGATATTTGGTCCTGCTGGCGCACTAAATGAATCTGCACCCGGCTAGCCTGGGCATGTTTGACTACATTGTTTAAAGATTCTTGCACCAAACGGTACAACAAAATTTTTACACGTTCTGAGATGCCCTTTTCGCGCCAACCGCGCGCACACGTCACCGTGTGCCGCAAATGCCCTATTTGACACATCTGTTCAGCCAGCTGCTTAATGCTCTGCTTCAACGCGCCGTCAAACTCTAAGCTGGGCGGACGAAGTGCCACCACAATGGAGTGTAACCGTTCCATGCTTTGCTGAATTTGGCGGTGCAGTTTTTCCAAATCGGCCAAGGCCTGCTTGGGATTGTGCTGCTCTATACTTTGCTTAGCCACACTTACCAGCGCACTCAAAATAACTGAGGTGGAACCCACTTCATCATGTAACGCTTTGGCTACTTCGCGTTTTTCGGTTTCCCGCGCAGCTAAAAGCAATTGCGCCAATGTGTGGGAAGGAGCCTGTTCACATAATTTGTTTGCTTGTGGTTGGCCCCAATCTGAAATTTCTTTGGTTACGGACAACACGTCTTCCACTTCTCCCGCCGCGCCGTACAAGGGGACCAACGTGGTTTGATACCACGGGCTTTGTCCTTCGGCCGTTATGCCCCATTCATACCGACACATCTGCCCGGTAAACGCTTGTTGTAAGTATTGCGTATGAAGTTTTTCACCCGAAGTTAAACACAAAAGCACCTGCTTTTGCGGGGCAACACATACCCGTGCCTTGGCCTGCGGAGCCGAAAAAACCAAAATGGTATGGTGCACATTATCGGCAGAAACAAGCGTTGTGTATTTTCCAGCTACGGCAACTTTTTTAATATTTTTTTTTGCTTTACGAGGACCGGAAACCACACCTTGCCTGCTTCCCACCGGGGTGGAAATCAGTTTTAAACACATAAGCAGCCTCTACACATATTGTACTATACTTTCAGCATTTACGAAACAAAAACCTACCGGGAAAATACGCTTGCTGCGGCGCAGATATATCTGTTATGGCCTAGAAAGTCTTGGATACCAAGAAACTTCCTGTTAACTGCCTTGGGCCCGCGTAAGCGGGCCTTTATTTTGGTATAATACCTGATATATGGGGATGAAACGTACATTTGCTTCCAAATTTCTCTTAACAGCTGGGTTAGTGGGGCTGGCAGTATTTATTTTGGCCGGGGCCGTATTTATGCGCTATATTTTATCCGGTCTTCCCCCCGTATATGAAATGGAAGAATACACTCCCTCCCTCACTACCAAAGTATATGACAGAAACGGGGAACTCATCCACGAATTTTCTATAGAAAAACGCAGTATGGTACCGCTGGAAGAAATTCCGGTAGACTTGCAAAATGCCGTAGTGGCTATGGAAGACCGCAATTTTTTTTCCCACCCCGGGTTTTCATTACGCGGAATTGGACGGGCATTACTTAGTGACATGCGCACCGGCACGGCCAAACAAGGAGCCTCCACCTTGACCCAGCAACTCTCACGGGGGGTATTCTTAACGCAGGAGAAAAAACTCATCCGCAAAATCCGCGAGATTATTTTAGCCATTCAAATTGAACACCAGTTTAGTAAACCCGAAATTTTACAGCTCTATTTGAACCAAATTTACCTAGGTAGTGGGGCCTATGGCGTAAAAGCAGCTACCAAAAAATACTTTGATAAAGATTTATCCCAACTTACCACCGGCGAGGCCGCCCTCTTGGTGGGGCTCATCCCTGCGCCGGGGCGTTATAACCCGTTTGCTAACCCCGATTTAGCCCTCCAGCGGCGCAACCTGGTATTAAACGTAATGCGAGAACAGGGATATATTACTCCTGAGGAATTAGCCCAAGCCAAGGCCGAACCATTGCCACAAAAACCGCCCCAACTGCAAGATAACAAACCCGGCCGCTATTTTATTGAGCATATCCGCCGCATTCTAGAGCCTAAATACGGTACAGATGTATTGTGGAAAGCGGGTCTGAACATTTATACCACCCTGGACATAAAACAACAAGCAGCCGCGGAAGAGATTATGAACAAATGGCTAAGTGAATTTGACGAGCAGGTAGCCAAGGGCCTGGGCATTGAGACAGACCCGAACGATTTTGAAGCCGACACTACTAACGCGGGCGAAGCTTCCTCACAAGACCCAGCCCAAGAAGCCCCCCGTTTGCAAGGCGCGTTTATGGTGCGTGATGTAAAAACCGGGGCCGTACGCGTGTTAATTGGCGGGCGCGAATATGATGAAAGTAAATTTAACCGCGCCACACAGGCCAAACGCCAGCCAGGTTCCTCGTTTAAACCCTATGTATGGATGGCTTCTTTACAAAAAGGCTATACCCCGGCTACGCTGGTAAAAGATTTGCCTACGATGTTTTATTACGACGGTCAAAACTGGCACGCGTTTGACGAAAATGCCGATTTGTATTCGCTGGACTTAGCCAAACAATCCTTTATTGCCAGCAAAGATTTTAATGTGTGGGTTCCGCAAAATTACGGCGGCAAAAGCGAAGGGTGGATTACGCTTCGCAAGGGGCTAGAGAAATCCAAAAACTTAGTGGCGGTCAATTTAATTGATGCAGTAGGCATCAAAGAGGTTATCCGCGTAGCACGCAAAGCCGGAATTACAGCCAATTTGCCACGTGTACCTGCGCTGGCCTTAGGGGTCAGCGTGGTGCAAATGGATGAACATTTAGCCGCTCTGACTACTTTTGCTAACGGCGGTATTCATACCGATAATTATTACATTGAACGCGTGGAGGATGCCAACGGCCGCGTGTTAGAGGAGCACATTCCCGTAGAGCAGGCCCAGTTTACACCGCAAAATTCGTACCTGCTTATCAACATGATGAAAGGCGTGGTACAACGGGGAAGCGGAGCTTATGTAAGCCGTTTGGGCCGCCCGATAGCCGGCAAAACCGGTACCACTCAGAGCCACCGTGATATGTGGTTTGTGGGGATGACCCCCTATACTTCCGCCGCGGCGTGGATGGGCTATGACGACGATACTTCGTATGAAAATGCCGCACGCTTTACAGGTAGCACCACCGCACGCTGGTGGACAGCCATTATGGAAGAAATTTTAAAGGACGAACCCGCGGACGACTTCCCGGTACCGGAAGGCATTTCGTTTGCTTATATTAACCCACTTACCGGCAAATTGGCCACCCCGGCCGAACGCAATAAATTTTTAGAAGCGTTTGCCACCGGCACGGAACCGCAAAGCTTTTAGTAACTGCCATGACACGTTCTTCTTCCCTTCATTATTACGGGCTACCCAATGCAGCCGCTAAGGCCTACTGGCTGTGCCGCAAGGTCCTTACTAAACAGCCGCAACTGTTGTTTGTCAGCCATGAGGATTTGGACGATTTTGTGGCCGCCGCTCATACTTTTGCCCCCGCGGATACGCGCATTTTATCTTTCCCGGCCACAAAAGCCGGACAAATGAATTTTTTGCACCAATTGCTTGCCCTCCTCTCTACCCCCCAGATCATATGCGTGCCGTATGAGGCACTTTCCCTACCACTCCCCGCCCCAGAAGAATTTATCCGGCGGACTCGCACCTTGCACGCTCGGGAAATGTTACGACGTCAAGAATTATTAGATTTATTGGAACAAAACGGCTTTGAGCGAGATGATTATGCCGAAAATCCCGGCCAATATGCGGCCCGCGGAAGTGTAGTGGATATTTTTGGCCAGTATCCGCTGCGTCTGTATTTTGCCGGGAATCAGATTGAGTCCATTACCCGCTTTGACCTGGATACCCGCGCCGCCACTACCGCTGTAAGTGAAGCATGTCTTTTACCCCTTTCTTTTGAAAAGCATCCGGCCACATTGATGGATTATCTGCCCCACACATACACCGTATTGGATGAGCCGGAATCTACTTGCCTCTGTGCGCGTGATGCCCTTATTACCCGGCTGCCCACGCCCGGTGGACACAACTGCCAGTTACAGGCCAATATTCCTTTTCAAGCCAACATAGACCTTTTAGTGGAAGAAACACAACGCCTGTGTGCCCAGCATTTGGCTGTTCACATTACCTGCTTGAACACAGGGGAGTTGGAACGCATTACGTCCTTACTGGAAGATAAACCCATTACGAAAAAAATTCACTTTGAAATTACCCCGCTTACGCAGGGTTTTATAGACCCAGGTGCACACTGCGCTTTTATTACCTCCAACGAAATTTTTAACCGCCGTTTTACCGCCGCACGCATCTTAAAACGCTTTGATATTGAAAACACTAAACGGGTACGCTTTAAAGAGCTCAAAGCCGGCGATTACGTCGTCCACCAAGACCACGGCATTGGCCGCTACCTAGGGCTGGAAGTCATCCACGCCATGGGTACTGCCACCGACTGTATTACCATTGAATACCGAAACGGGCGCCGTCTATATATTCCGCTACAAGACTTTAAAAAAATTCATAAATACATGAGTGCAGATGGCAAGCGCCCTACCCTGGCCGCGTTGGGTGGGATCTCTTGGCAAGAAGTAAAGGAACACGTTAAAGAAGATGCCCAAAAAGCCGCGCAGGAAATTTTAAAATTGGAGGCCCTACGCCAAGCTTCTCCCGCCCCGCAAATTATCGGAAACCCAGCTTTAGAACAAGCGTTTGCGGATTCGTTTCCTTATCTCTTGACCCCTGGGCAGGAACAAGCCGTGCAAGACGTGCTAAGTGATTTGGACCAACCCAAACCCATGGACAGAGTTCTGGTGGGAGATGTGGGCTTTGGAAAAACCGAAGTGGCCCTGCGGGCGGCGGTAAAGGTGGCACTGTCGGGCAAACAGGTTATGCTTTTGGCTCCTACCACCATTCTGGCAGATCAACACTACAAAACCTGCCAAAAACGCCTGGCCGGATTTCCGCTTCAAGTGCGCTTGTTGTGCCGTTTTCAAACCGCCGGCGAACAAAAACAGGTTCTCCGGGAACTAAAAGCCGGAGTGTGCGATTTAATCATAGGTACCCACCGCTTGCTTAGCAAAGACGTGGCATTTAAAGACCTGGGGCTGGTAATTATTGATGAGGAACACCGCTTTGGCGTGAAACAAAAAGAAAAAATCCGCTCTTTGCGCGCCGGAGTGCATAGCTTAATGCTTAGCGCGACCCCCATTCCGCGCACGCTTAACCAATCACTTTCTGCGTTGCGGGATATTTCCATTATTGACACCCCCCCACGCGGCCGAAACCCCATTAAAACGATTGTGAGCCCGTGGAACGAAGAAGTAGCCGCCGCCGCTATTATCCAAGAGCTTGCCCGTGGTGGGCAGGTGTTTTATGTATATAACCGAGTACGCAACATGCAGGAGCGATTGCAATTTCTGCACCAATTGGTACCGCAGGCACGTATCGCCATGGCCCACGGTCAGTTGAACGAAAAAGAATTGGAACAAACCTTGTGGGATTTTAACCAGGGTAAACAAGATGTGCTGTTAGCTTCCACTATTGTGGAATCCGGCCTGGATATTACTAACGCCAATACGCTAATCGTAGAGGACGCTCAAAACTTTGGCTTAGCCCAGCTTTACCAACTGCGTGGGCGCATTGGTCGCGGGGATCATAAAGCTTATTGTTATTTATTTCACCCACCCTGGCTTTCTAACACGCCTGTACCGCAAGACCCTAAACTTTCCTTTTCTCCCTGGGAACCCTCTCCCGCACAAGATCCAGCCCAAGCAGCCCGGGCACGCCTGGCGGCTCTGGTGGAATTTGAGGAACTGGGAAGCGGATTTCGCTTGGCCCTGCGCGACATGGAAATCCGCGGCGCGGGCGAACTTTTGGGGGTGCGCCAGCACGGTTACATTAACAAAGTGGGGCTTACGCTGTATTGTGATTTAGTAGCTAATGAGGTTAAAAAATTAAAGGGGGTTCTCCCGGTACGTCGGTTACAGGCCAAGCTCAACTTGCCGATAGAAGCGTTTATTCCGCCCGATTACTTACCCGACGAAGCCGAACGCTTAAAAACCTACAAAGAACTCATGAGTGCGGACGACACCCTCACCGCCCAAGTACTTGCGCGCCTTAAAGACCAGTGTGGTCCAATTCCAACGGAAACGGAAAACTTAGTGCAGGGAATTGCTCTTTCTCATAAAGCGGGTGCATTGGAAATTTACCAGCTGGATTGGAAACAGGAAGGTTTGGAACTTCTTTTTACCAGCCGTTTCTCTATGCCTGCTGAACTGCCCGCCCAACTACTTAAACAATATGGGCCCACACACGTGCGCTTTTTGCAAACCAAAACGGGCTATGGCTTACGCCTGGAACCCACCCAATCTACCCCACCTTTGGTATTTGCTAGGCAGGTACTTACGTTTTTGCACGGGCTGATAACCCCTTAAAAATGGTATAGTATATAATATGAGATACGCTTGTCTTGTTTTATCCGTTTTTCTGTTTACGGCAGCCTGTCAAAAAGAACGTCCTACTAGTAAAGACGAGCCGGTTGCGCGCATTGGCACGGTAGTTATTACGCAAGAAGATGTGGACCAAGCCCTAACCTTATTAGACCCCAAAGACCGCAAATTTGCCCAGCACCCTATTGGCAAGCAAAATTTACTGCAAATTCTCACACGCGAAAAACTAATTTTGCAAGATGCATCTACCTCGGGCCTAGCACAGGACCCGGCTTTCCAAAAATTACTGGAAGATAAACGCGCCGAATTAGACACGCTGTATAACCAATTTACGGATCAGGCCCTTGTACGCTTTTGGTATGAACAAAAACTTAAATCTTTTCAACCCAGCGAAAAGGAAGTAAAAGAATACTTTGACATGTACCCCTATGAAATGACGATGAAACAAATTATTGTGGATAACGCCCAAACAGCTGACCAGATATTACGGGCACTGAAATCTTCCCCCAAACGCTGGAACGAGCTTTCCCGCCAGTACAACACCGCGCCGGAAAGTTTAAAAACGCTTACCTTTATGCCCGGAGAATATTTGCCCAGCTTAGAAGCGATTGCCGCCAACTCTCCCATTAATAAGGTACAAGGTTTCTTTAAAACCCCCCAAGGATTTCATATAATAATGAAAACAAATGAAAAACGGCTTACGTTTCAAGAAGCCCAACCGCGTATTACGCAAGTGCTGGAGCACCAACGCTTAGACCAATTGCTTGATACGCTTAAAACACAGTACGAGGTAATTATTTATGATAAAAATGAATAAAATTTTAATGGTTTTTTGCGCCGTTGCGTTAAGCGTATATGCGCAAGCTAAAGTAATGGAATCGTCCGTGGCCTCCGTAAACGGACGGCCGGTGTTAGCCTCGGAGTATGATGCCTATTTAGACGAAATGGTAGCCCAATACCAACAACAAGCTCCCCAAGCATTAGAGCAACCGTATGCAAAAGATATATTGGGCAAAAAAATTATCAGTGAGCTCGTCGCCAAAGAACTGATTTACCAAGCCGCACAAGAAGCCAAAATTACGGTAAAAGATTCCGAACTAGATGAAGCCGTTAACGAAATTAAATCCCGTTTTATTATAGATGAAACTACCGGGAAAGAAGATCCCAAAGGAGCCGAAAAACGCTTTAACGAGGCCCTTAAGAAACAGGGACTAAACTTAAAAACTTTCCGAGCCAAACTTTCTAAAGAGATTGCTTCACGCAAATTGTTGGAACAAGAATTGCAAAAAATCGTGAAGCCCGTTGAAGAAGCAGACGCCAAAGCGTTGTTTGACGAGGTGCAAATCGTCCTTAAAAACAATACCAAAAAAATAAAAGAAATGGAAAAAGCCGACCCGCAACACCTGCAAGAAGTACAAGCTATTGCCGCCAAACTTAAACAAGTATCAGCCGAGCAGGTACGCATCGGGCACATCTATTTGGCCACCACAAAAGACATGTCTGTTTCCGAAAAGAAAGCCAAAGAAGACTTGGCCAAAGCTATTAAAAAAGAAATTGATGCCGGGATGAATTTCTCGGATGCGGTTAAAAAATATACAGAAGACAAACAAGCCCTGGCTTCCGGCGGGGATATGATTTTAATTAAGGGTATGGCACCTAAAGAAATTGATGCCAAGGCCTTCACACTAGCCGTAGGCAAAGTGAGCGAGCCAATTAAAACGGATCTAGGTTATCATATCATCAAAGTAAAAGAAAAACGAGCCGAGCGCACCGTATCTTTTGATGACATTAAAAATGACTTAGGCCAATATTTAGTACAAACTCGTATTATGGCCGCACAAGCCCAATTTATAGACGGCCTAGCGGACAAAGCAGATATTAAAATTACTAAAAAATTTGAATTAGACGACGTTATCGCCGCGGAGCAAGCCAAACAACAAGCGGCTAAAAAAGAAGAAATCAAAAAATAGTTTTTTCCATCCCCCGCTTAAGCGGGGGATTTTTATATGTCTAAACCTACCCTACTCATTACCTGCGGTGACCCGCTGGGCATCGGCCCCGAAATTGTAGTTAAAGCCCTACAAGACCCACGTGTACAACGGGCATGTAACCCTATAATCATTGGCGAGCCGCGCTCACTAAAAAAGGCCAGGTTTACGGACCGCTTGGCCGCGTTTATCCCTTTGGATATGCCGGGCAGACTAAGCGGTTCCCCGCGCCCCACTACCTGGGGCGGAAGGGTAAGTTTTCAAGCCGTGGAAACCGGGATTAAATTAGCCCTTAAAACCGGGGCCCCGCTTATCACAGCCCCTATTTCCAAACAAAGCTGGGCACTGGCCGGTATTCCGTTCACCGGGCACACCGAGCTTCTGCGCGCACGCACCGGAGCAGAGGGACTCATGATGTTTTGCGCCGGGAATATCCGTTGCGCGCTGGTAACCGAACATTTTGCCATGGCTGATGTACCGCGTTTACTCACTAAAGCGCACGTACAAAAAGCGGCGTTGCATTTTATAAGCGCGCTTAAAAAAATGGGAATTAAAAGACCCCGAGTGGGCCTGTGTTCTTTAAATCCGCACGCGGGTGACAACGGACAATTTGGAACCGAAGAAAAGCAAGTATTATCCCCGGTTGTACGCTCCCTACAACACCAGGGGTTCTTAATAAGCGGCCCCCTACCTACAGATGCGGCGTGGCTGGCACACACGCGCGGCCGGTATGACGGGCTTTTGTGTATGTATCACGACCAGGCCCTCTTAGGGTTAAAATTGGCCGCTAAAGAACCGGCGGTGCACCTCACAGCCGGGCTGCCGTTTATGCGCGTTTCCCCGGCACACGGTACGGCCTTTGATATTGCCGGGCAAAATAAGGCCGATCCCCAAAGTATGGTATCGGCTATACTGTTTGCTTTACAATATTTTTGTTAGTTGAATTTTCCCTCTTGTCCCCGCCAAAATAAGAGCGACCACTCCCGCAGGGACCCTTATCAAGCCAGCCTAAATTTGGTAAAATATACACGTAGGGTTTTTATGAGCAACATTTTGTATTTTGAGACCTTGGATTCTACCCAAACGTACCTCAAAGCGCATTTTACAGAACTGGACGATCAAACCGTCATACTAGCGGGCACCCAAACGGCCGGCCGAGGCCGCTTTGACCGCGCCTGGAACAGTCAGCCGGGCGGCCTATACTTTTCTGTTCTGTTAAAACCTCACAAAACCGATTTTTTAGCTAATATCACCCAACTCATGGCCCTGTGCGTCTGCCAAGCGGCCGAAAAATACGGCCTACAACCCAACCTCAAATGGCCCAACGACGTGCAAATAGCCGGTAAAAAACTATGCGGAATTTTAAGCGAAGTTATCCTCCAAGACGGGGCTGTTGCCTGTGTGGCGGTGGGAGTAGGGATTAACATCGCCCAAAAAGATTTATCCCATGTGGGTCAACCGGCCGTTTCCTTGCGGGAACTAGGTGTAAATGTAGCCCAAGACGATTTTTTGCAAGAAGTGTTGGATTTATTTTTTCAAGGTTGTCCGTCCGTCATCGCACAAGGGTTTGCCGCTATCCGCCCCGCATACAAAGAGCGCTTCCCATTTTTGGGAAAACAAATTGCGGTTAAAAACGGCACCTCAGCAGTTACCGGCATTGTACACGATTTATCCCCCCGGGGAACATTATTACTGGCCACCCGTAACGGCCAGCAAGAAATTTTAATAGGAGATGTAACACTATGAACGAAAGTTTGCTTGGGCAAGCCGCTAACATTACGTTAATTGGCATGTCCGTTGTGTTTGTGTTTTTGATCATCCTGGTATTCCTGATGTGGATACTGGGTATTTCGGTTCGCGCGCTGGAAAAATACTTTCCGCAAGCTATTCCCGCGGCCGCCGGGGCTACCACTGACCATACACTCATCGCCGTAGCAATTGCCGCAGCCAAAAAATTTCAAGGTAAATAATAGGAGAATTTATGAAAAAAATTAACTTTATGCTTACTGCGTTTCGTGACGGGTTTCAATCCGCCTACGGGGCGCGTGTTTTAACCAAAGACTTTATGCCCGCCGTTGAGGCGGCCAAACACGCCGGCATTACCCACATGGAATTTGGCGGCGGGGCGCGTTTTCAGGCGTTGTTCTTCTACTGCAATGAAAATGCCTTTGAAATGATGGATACCTTCCGCAAAACCGCCGGACAAGATGCCAACTTGCAAACCTTGGCACGCGGAGTAAATGTAGTAGGGTTGGATAGCCAGCCTTCTGATGTTATTAAAGCACATGCCCAGCTTTTCAAAAAACACGGGACCACCACCATTCGCAACTTTGACGCCCTTAACGATGTAAATAATTTAATTTACTCCGGGCAGTGCATCCATGATGCGGGTCTCAAGCACGAAATTTGTGTAACCATGATGTCTTTGGCCCCGGGTTGGGATCCTACCGGTAAAATTCACACCCCGGAATTTTATGAAAAAATCCTGCGCGACATTTTAAAATCCGGTGTACCGTTTGATTCGGTTTGTTTTAAAGACGCTTCCGGTACTTCTACACCTACCACCGTTGGCAAAACGATGGCTATAGCGCGCAAGCTCTTACCTAAAAACACCAAAATTGTGTTCCATACACACGAAACGGCCGGCAACTCCATTGCTTGCTGTTTAGCCGCCATTGAAAACGGCGCGGACAGCTTGGACTTATCCATGCAACCCGTTTCCGGCGGGACCTGCCAGCCCGATATTTTAACGATGTGGCACGCCTTGCGCGGCAGTGAATATACCCTAGACATTGACCCTAAAAAAATTCAAGAAGCAGAAAATGTATTTAAGGATTGTATGTCCAAATATTTCCTGCCACCCGAGGCTACCGCCGTAAACCCCATTATTCCGTTCTCCCCGTTGCCCGGAGGTGCCTTAACGGCCAATACGCAAATGATGCGCGATAATGGCACCTTTGATAAATTCCCCGAAGTGGTAAAAGCCATGGGTGAATGTGTAAGACGAGGTGGATTTGGAACGTCTGTAACGCCTGTTTCGCAATTTTATTTCCAACAGGCCTATAAAAACGTTATGAGAGGCCCCTGGAAAGAAATTTGGAAAGATTACGGCCGTATGGTATTAGGTTATTTCGGTAAAACCCCCGTGGCACCGGATCCGGAAGTAGTCAAAGCCGCCAGCGAACAGTTAGGCCTAGAACCCACCACAAAAACCGTGTTGGAAATCAACAATGCCGACCCCAAAAAAGGTTTAAAAGTGGCGGAAGCCAAACTGAAAGAAAATAACTTGCCCGTAACGGATGAAAACAAATTTATTGTAGCTACTTGTGCCGATAAAGGTATTTTGTACCTCAAAGGCGAAGCCAAAGTAAACGGCATCCGCTGGGCAGCCGATGTGAAAAAACCTGCTGCCGCCGATACGGGAGCTGTCAAAGTAACCGTGAACGGTCAGGCCTACGAAGTTATTTTCGAAGGGGATCATGCCGCTACGGTTAACGGTAAACGCTATGATATTTCCACCGCTGCCGCGGATGCCAAAACCGCCGCGCCGGCTGCTACCAGTGGTAACGGTACTACCGTTAAAGCCCCCATGCCGGGAGCCGTACTGCGCTTTAGCGTAAAAGACGGAGACCGCGTGGCTGAGGGCCAAGAAATTGTAGTGTTAGAAGCCATGAAAATGGAAACCCCGGTAGCCGCGCCGGCTGCAGGAACCATTCATTTTACCGTTAAACAAGGCGACCAGGTACAAACCGGCCACCCCTTGGCGGAAATTAAATAGGGGGCGCTATGGACTTTACACAAGCACTTACCCAAATTTGGAACACCACCGGCGTTCACATGATGGTATGGCAACAAGCCGTCATGATTGTGGTGTGTTGTTTCCTGCTGTGGCTCGGCATCAAGAAACAGTTTGAGCCACTCCTCTTAGTGCCGATTGCCTTTGGCGGGCTACTAGCCAATATCCCCATGCCTATTGGGGAAGAAATTGCCGGCCCGAACGGGTTTTTAGGCATTGTGTTTAACGCCGGGATTAACACGGGGTTGTTCCCGCTGTTTATCTTTATGGCCGTGGGCGCGATGACGGACTTTGGCCCGTTAATTGCTAACCCAAAAATGGCTTTGTTGGGCGGGGCCGCACAGTTTGGCATTTTTGCTACCTTAATGGGTGCGATTGGCCTTTCGTATGTAACATTTGGCGACGCCCACCCCTTTGCCTTTGGCCTGAAAGAAGCAGCTTCCATTGGTATTATTGGCGGGGCGGACGGACCGACGTCTATTTATTTAACCTCGCGCCTGGCACCGCAACTGTTAGGTTCTATTGCCGTGGCAGCGTATTCATACATGGCGCTGGTGCCGGTTATTCAGCCGCCCATTATGAAACTCTTAACCACCAAAGAAGAACGCACCATCCGCATGAGCCAGTTGCGCCCAGTGTCTAAGCGTGAAAAAATCTTGTTCCCGCTGATGATTCTAATTTTGTGTGCGCTCTTGCTCCCGTCGGCTGCGCCGCTGATTGGTGCGCTGACGTTTGGCAACTTGGTTAAAGAATCCGGCGTGGCGGAACGGTTATCCAAAACCTTGCAAAACGAATTTTGCAACATTGTTACCATTCTTTTGGGATTGTCCGTGGGGTCTAAATTACAGTATGACCACTTCTTAGTAACCGAAACGCTAGGTATTTTGGTGCTTGGGGTGATTGCCTTCTCGGTGGCCACGGCTTCGGGCGTCCTTTTGGCCAAACTGATGAACGTGTTTTGTAAAGAAAAAATCAACCCGCTTATTGGCTCCGCCGGCGTATCTGCCGTACCGATGGCCGCGCGTGTATCCAACAAAGTGGGCTTGGAGTATGACAAGCAAAACTACCTACTCATGCACGCCATGGGCCCCAATGTGGCAGGGGTTATCGGCAGTGCGGTAGCGGCCGGGGTACTACTAGCTATATTAGGGAAATAGAATTACACCTTTCTTGCAGGAGC
>JAZLAA010000060.1:0-1711 GCA_045612945.1 Elusimicrobiaceae bacterium | reverse complement strand
GCTATATTGCCAAAAACATAGTAGCCGCCAAACTGGCACGCGAGTGTACTGTCCAGCTGGCCTATGCTATTGGCAAAGATGAACCGGTTGGCTTCTATGTAGATACGGACGGCACCGGCCTCCTGCCGGATGAAAAACTGGCCCAGTTGGCCCGCCAAATTTTCCCGCTTACGCCGCGCGGGATTATAGAGCACTTTAAACTGCGCAATCCCATTTACACCAAAACGGCGGCTTTTGGCCATTTCGGCCGCAAAGAATTTCCGTGGGAACAGACCGACAAAGTACCCGCCCTCAAAGCGGCGGCCAAGGCGGTAAAATGAAAAAAGTATGCCTGGTATTAACAGACGGTTTTGAAGAAGTAGAAGCCGTGGGCACCTTTGCCATTTTACGCCGTGCGGGGCTTACGGTAGATATTTTCTCACTCACGCAAGGCAACGCTACGGGCCGTTTTGGTCTTACTTGCACGGCCTTAAAACCGTTTAGCGCGCTACATGGTGCAGCGTATGATGCGTTGGTGTTACCCGGCGGGCCGCAATACCAAGCGCTAGAAAAACACGCCGGTGTACAAGCCCTGATTAAACAGTTTATAGAGGGCGGTAAGGTGGTAGCCGCAATCTGTGCCAGCCCCACTATTTTGGGCCATGCCGGCTACTTAAAAAATAAAACCTATACTTGTTTTACGTCTATGAACGAAGACTTCGGCGGCCGCTTTACCGGCCAATATGTAGCCGTTGACGGCAATTTAATTACCGGCCAGTCCGCCGCTGCCAGTATAGATTTTGGTTTTGCTATTGTAGAAAAACTTCTCGGAAAAACCAAAGCCGACCAAGTAAAACAAAGTATTTATTATAAATAGCTTATATTTACACGTAAGAAACAGGCCCCCAATTTGGGGGCCTTCATTTTTATTCCACGTAACAAGTCTGGTGTGAAAGCGAACCATCTCCCATGCGGCAGTTTGAACCATTGCTGGAAAACCCTAACTGTGGGCAATACGATCCCAGACACTTCTTTTCTCCGTCTACTATGCTTAATAGTGCGGCTTTATCAATACGTCGGGCTGAAGAGCCTCCGTTTTCGTTCGCTTTAATAGCGTAGTTATAGTATTTAGTAGAAAACGCAGACCCCGTGGGCACGTTCCCGTCCGCATCCACAAATGACACATCTAAATCATTTATTGTGAGGTGGTGCATGTCCTTTCCCGCTAATTTAGCCACTTGGATAGCTTCTTCTATGGTGCTTAAGTTTGCCCAAGCTTCTGCCGCGCGGGATTTTTCTACCGCTTTTTGGTATTGCGGCACCGCTACAGCGGCCAAAATACCAATAATCAGAACCACTACCAGCAGTTCAATAAGCGTAAACGCTTGTATGTTATTTTTCATGTGTTGTCTCCTATTGATTCATTTCAATTGAACTGCCGGGAAACGCCACAAAAACGGCTGTTGCAGATGAGCCTCGCCAAAGTCCCACTACAACAGCCGCGGTTTCCCGCTTGTGCGGGAAACACTCGGTGTAGTTAGGACGATCGTTCCCAACTACACCTAAATCGGCTGTTTTTGGATTTGGCAAGGTATTTCCGTTTTGCAAATACCTCCGTTTCTTAAACGGTTCCAAAAACAGTTCAAATTGTATGTATAGTATAATAAAAAAGGCTGGCAAAAACCAGCATTTTTCATCCCTTGAAATCAAGATAAACGGTTATTTCAGGTTA
>JAZLAA010000059.1:0-38690 GCA_045612945.1 Elusimicrobiaceae bacterium | reverse complement strand
AGTTTATTGCGCCCCCGGATTGTCATTGGTATCCCGTCCGACATTACCGGCGTGGAACGCCGTGCCGTGGATGATGCCGCACGTCAGGCGGGAGCCCGTGAAGTGTATTTGATTGAAGAACCTATGGCCTCGGCCATGGGGGCGGATTTGCCGGTGGCTGAACCGCATGCCAGCATGATTGTAGATATTGGTGGCGGAACAACGGAAGTAGCAGTTATTTCGTTGGGTGGAATGGTAGTGGCCAAGTCCATTGATGTAGCCGGTGATGAACTAACCGAATGTATTGTGCAGTACTTCCGCAAAAAATACAATTTAATTGTGGGAGAGACGACTGCTGAAGAGGTTAAAATTAATTTAGGCTCTGTGTATCCTCTAAAAGAAGAAAAATCTATGGAAGTTAAAGGACGTGACCAAACCCAAGGTTTGCCGCGCACATTGACGGTAACTTCCGAAGAAATCCGACAGGCTCTTATGGAACCGGTGCGGCTTATTTTAGATGTGATAAAGAGCACCTTGGAGGAAACTCCGCCGGAGTTGGCGGCCGACTTGGTGGACCGTGGTTTAATGGTAGCCGGAGGAGGCAGTTTGTTGCGCGGGATTACCGAACTTATCCGTAAAGAAACGGATATTCCGGTGCACCGTGCGGCAGATCCGCTTAACTGTGTGGCGATGGGAACCGGGAAGTTCTTGGAGCAACTAAGCGAAAGGGGCTCCCGCTTCTTTGGTTCGCGCCATAAATCGTTTTAGCTTAGGCGAAAACTGTAGAAACGGGCACGGTTCTGTATAGAGCGGTGTCCGTTTTGTTTCATGTACTGCGTACACGTGGAGCAAATAACGCATGCGTTTGTCTAAAATTCCTAATTCTTTGCGCCCTTCCTTGCGTAGCCGCTTGTGGCTGCCGGTTTGCTTTTTATTGATTTCGTTTTTGTTGATGATTTTACCGCTGGAAGGTTTTGTATCTTCCGTAAAAGCGGTGTTGGCGTATGTGTTTATTCCGCAAATACGGGCTGCCCATAATACGGTACAATATGCAGCGGGGGTGTCAGATACCGTGCAAGAATTATTGCGGGTACACCAAGAAAATGAACAACTAAAACAGGAAATAGAATCTGCACATTTATTGGCTATGCAAGCGCAAGAATTATTTGCCCAGAACGAACGTCTTACCCAATTACTTTCTCTACATGCTGCTGCTCCTTGGAACGGGGTATGGGC
The DNA here is from genome assembly GCA_045612945.1 of Elusimicrobiaceae bacterium. Lineage (GTDB taxonomy): Bacteria > Elusimicrobiota > Elusimicrobia > Elusimicrobiales > Elusimicrobiaceae > Avelusimicrobium. Next base: position 37,475 of record JAZLAA010000059.1, on the reverse strand, counting down.
CCAAGTAGCTTACCGCGAGCCTGCCCAATGGAATACAGTCACATTAGATAAAGGAGCCGCAGATGGCATTCGTGAACGCAGTGCCGTTATTGCGATGGAAGGGGGAAAGGAAGGATTGGCTGGCGTGGTGGTAGAGGTAAATGAGAATACTGCCAAAGTGCTTTTAGTACAAGATGAGGATTTTTCAGCTGCAGTTCGTTTGGAACGAGGTAGTGAGCAGGGGCTTTTAATCGGAAATGGTACACGAGCGGTGCAGGTCAAATATATTCCCTTATTAGCGCAGATAGAAAAGGGTGACAAAGTTTATACTTCTTCTTCCAGCAGTGTTTTTCCGGCCGGAATTTTGGTGGGGGAAGTTAGCGGAGTACATCAGGATGATAGTTTTCAAACGGCCCTTACCGTAAATGTTACCCCTCAGGTGCGTTCTTCAGCCGTAAAGGAAGTTTTTGTTATTTTAGATAGAAAGGATACCCATTAACTATGCTGAGTATATTGCGATTGTTTGTACTGTTTGTATCTGCTACCGTATGCCATTGGGTATTTGCTTCTTTGTTTGCCCGCTGGGGGTTTAGTGTGAACAGTATGCTGGTGTTTGTAGTAGCATTTTGTGCTCTTTTACGCCCAGGGATTGCCTATCCAATGGCATTCGTATGTGGGTTGTTCTTGGATTTTTTTGGCACTAAATTATTTGGGAGCAATGCTTTTACATTTACACTTTGCGCCTGTATTTTTTGCAATATGGCCCAACGGGTTGATTTTGAGCACCCATTCCCTCAAATGGTAGCGGTGGGGGGTTCTGTTTGGTTGGTAGCCGTGTGCAATGCGGGACTGATGATGTTATTTGCAGCGGGGGGAAGTTGGATGGGTTTCGGGAGTTTAACGGGTGGTTGTATTGTGGATGTATTATTAGCTCCATTTGTTTTTTGGTTTGTGCGTAAAATGTTAGGTAGCTCCCCCCTAGGCCGGCAGGAGTGATATGGTGGTACTAAATACGCCGTTTAACGGACGGCTTAAAGTATTTTTAATCCTTGCGATTTTGGCCAGTGGGATTATTGCGCTGCGGTTAGTGGACATTCAGGTGCGTAGGCACCAAGATTATGTTCAACTGGCCGAGCGTAACCGTACCCAAATCTTATATCAAACCGCGCCGCGAGGTCGTGTTTTTACGGCCGATAAAATAGCTATTGCCTCCAATGCCCCGTCGTTTAGTTTGTACTATTTGGGTACCTCCGGTCAAGATTCCGATTATTTATCCCGTTTGGCGGCAGATATTTCTCCGTACGTGAAAGTTCCCCCCGCCCATCTGCTAGCTAAGTTAGAAGAAGGCCGTAAAACAGGTAAAGCGATTGCGGTAGTGGAAAATTTATCCATTCCAAGTACGGTTGCATTGCAAGAATTACAACAATACTATCCTGGTGTTTACCTGTTGGAAGAAACCAAGCGCAACTATCCGTATGGGGAAATGGCAAGCCATTTAATCGGCTATATTGGCAGTATGGATGAACGGGAATGGAAAAGGCGTGACCCGTCCGCTGGCTATCGTTTAACTTCCAAAGTAGGCAAAAACGGAATTGAAAAAAAGTTTGAAAGCCAGCTAAAAGGACGAGATGGAGGCGTGTACTTGGAGGTGGACTATCGTGGTCGGGTCAAGCGTATTATTCAGGACAAAAAATGGGCCGCTGGAAGTGATGTGTATCTTACCCTTAATTTTGCGGTACAAAAAGCGGCTGAGGAAGCTCTTAAAAATTCTAAAACCGGTCGGGGAGCGGCAGTTGCATTGGACCCGCATACCGGGGCTGTATTAGCATTGGCCAGCGCTCCGGCATATGACCCTAATCTTTTTGTGGCCTATAGCGATGAGGACGTACGCCCGTCTTCTAAACAAATTAACGAGTATAATTTAGCTATCCAAGGGATTTATCCTCCGGCTTCCACTTTTAAAATTATCACGGCTGCGGCTGCGTTAGAAGAAGGAAATTTAGACATTAAACGCAAAATTAACTGTACAGGTAAATATGACTCTGGCCCGCGTGTCTTTAAGTGCTGGGGAACCCATGGGCCGGTAGATTTTTTTGATGGGATGAGTAATTCTTGCGATGTCTACTTTTATGCAGTTGCCGCCGCTTTGGGGCCGGCTCCTATCGAGCGCATGCAACGCAAGTTTATGTTTGGCCGCCAAACCGGTATAGATCTTCCGGGTGAAAAAGCGGGCAATCTCTATGGCCCTACCCGCCGTGCGCGTAGCAAAACTTATTGGTTTGTGGGGGATACGCTTAATTTGTCCATTGGGCAGGGGGAACTTTTGGTAACACCTATTAAATTGGCACAATTTGCCGCTGCCCTGGCAAGCCGGGGGAACATTTATCGCCCGTATTATGTAGATAAAATTGTAAGTAACCAAACCGGGAAAACCCAAGCCGTTGGAACGAGGGAAATTTTGCAACGGGCAGAGTTAAAACCTGAAACATACGATTTATTATACCAGGCTTTAAAACATACGGTGGATGACGGAACAGCCCGCCGTGTCAAAATAAAAGGGTTAGATGTATATGCTAAAACCGGTACCGCCCAAAATCCGCATGGGGCAGACCATGGGTGGTTTTTGGCATTTGCCGGGCGGGAAGGGGAAGAACCCTCTATTGCGTTGGCGGTATTTGTGGAATTTGGAGAAGGGGGCAGTTCGGCGGCAGGGCCGATTGCCCGTGCTATGTTAGAGGCATATTTTGGTAAAACAGAGAAGGGGAACTAAACTATGGTTGTTTTTAAACTCATGCAAAGCGCGGCTCGTAGCCGGATAGATTCTTGGTTACTTTATGCCATGATTGGCTTAGTGGTGTTGGGGGCATTGTGTGTAATGTCTGCTGTAAACAGTTTATCGTTTAGTAATGCTATTGTTCGCACCCATTTAGTGGCTTTACCTATTGGGTTTGCCGCGTTTGCCTTCGGCTGGAGTTTTAACTATCAAATTTATAATGAGCAGTGGAAATATTTGTACGGATTTATCTTGTTACTACTGGTGGGCGTGCTTATATTTGGTTCCTATCAACGGGGGAGTCGCTCTTGGTTTGTATTGCCGTTTTTTTCCATGCAACCCTCTGAGATCTGCCGGATATGTACCCTGTTGGTAGCAGCTGCTTTTTTGGATAGACGTGGGCGGTATATACAAGATACGTCTACGCTTTTTTTACTGGGAATATTGCTGGCCCCTATTTTGGGGCTTATTATGTTGCAGCCTGATTTTTCTTCTGTTGTAGTTACGTTACCGGCAGTAACGGTATTATTGTTTTGTGCGGGGGCCAATGTTTTTTACCTGGGGTTGGGAGTGCTTTTGGGAGCCGTAGCCGGGTTTTTTACAATTTCTTGGACATACCTGTACTTACATCCGGAATTAACCGAAAGCGGATTAGGACGTATTTTCTATCAGTTGGCGCACAGCGGGTGGTATATGGCCGGGTTTGCCTTGCTCATTATCCTAGTGGGTTTTGGCATTTGGTGGATGTTAAAACAGGTACGCATTTTTCTTCCTTCTGTGATGATGATTTTAACGGTAGGCGTAGTATTAGCGGGTTTATTTGGAGGGATTTTTATAGAGAATCAAATGAAACCCCACCAACGTAAACGTATTGAAACTTTCTTAGCCCCTAATTCGGACCCACAAGGGGCGGGGTATAACGTATTACAGGCCCAAATTGCCATGGGGGCCGGAGGTGTATTAGGAAAAGGGTTGTTTTCGGGTACGCAATCACGCTTGGGGTTTGTACCCGAAAAGCATACCGATTTTATTTTAGCCGTAGCCGGGGAAGAACTGGGCTTGTGGGGTATGTTTTTAGTATTGGGATTCTATGTAGTTATTTTGTGGCGTATTGTAGTGATAGGGTATATGGCCAGCGACCGGTATGGTTATTTGGTATGTGCCGGCATTTTTGGTATGTTTTTTACTTATATGTTGGTAAATTTTGGTATGCTACTGGGGATTGTGCCGGTAGCCGGGATCCCACTCCCCTTTATCTCATACGGGGGTTCCAATTTGGTAGCCAGTTTGTGGGCATTGGGTATTGTACAATCGGTCTATGCTAGGCGTATTCGGGCATAAAAAAGATGATAAACACGTCAAAAATTTATAAAATGCGTATAGTGTTCCGTGTGGACACGTCTAACTCAGAGCCGGTGGACAAACTGGCTTTGGTGCGCCAATGGGTTGAACAAAGCACATTGCCCTTTGCCCGTGCAAAAACAAGCGCTGGGCAACCGCGGGTTTCCTACGGGCCCAGTGCCAGTAAAAACCAACGTGTAGAACGGGAATATGCAGATATTTATTTGTTGCGCGCACAACCTGTGGCCTGTGTACGGGCGTGTTTGGCTGCTCATGCACCACAGGGGACGGTCTTGCTATCCGTAGGGCGGGTGCCTTATGCCTTGCCGTCCGTACAAAGTTTGGCGGTGGCCGCGATGTACCGGGTAGAAGGATCTTTTAGCCAGTGGGTAAAGGCTGGTTCGTTTGAAAATTTTTCACAAGCCACTCAGGGAAATTTGGCTTTGCCGGGGTTGAACCTTACCGCTTTTGTGCGTGATGCCCAAACGGTTAATGACCAGACAGTGCGTTTTACCCTGTTGTGTGCAAACGGAAAATGGTTAAATCCGTTGCAGGTAATTTATGCGTGGCTGGGGTTAGAAGATGTTTCTCCCACGCAGACGGAAGACCGTTTTACTGTGATCCGGGAAGGGTTGTTGTGGCAAGATAGCCAACAAACCCTACATTTAATTTAAGTAGGTCCCAGGCCTATAAGAGAGGATTTGAAATATGTCGCAAGAAACAGAAGAAAAAACAACGGTAGAAGTACTGGTAAATACTTCGTTTGAAGAAACCCGTATTGCTATTTTAGAAAACGAACGCGTGAACGAAATATTGTGGGAACGGCGCGGTTCGCTTAACATTGTAGGCAACATTTACAAAGGTATTGTGGAAAACGTATTACCGGGTATTTCTAGTGCATTTTTGAATATTGGTTATGAAAAAAATGCATATTTGTATATTTCAGATGTAATTGGCGGAGATAAAAAGAACATTGATAAAATTTTACATAAAGGCCAAGAAGTGATGGTACAGGTAGTTAAAGATGCCATTAGCACCAAAGGGATGAAAGTAACGATGGATGTTACCCTGCCGGGTCGCTATTTGGTGCTTACGCCAAACCAAAGTTTTGTGGGCCTTTCCAAGAACATTGAAGACGCCGATATGCGCCACAAGTTAAACGACGTCATGCAGGAACTGGCGGATAAGCACCTCAACGGTATGGGTTGTATTGTGCGTACCGAGGCAGAGGAAGCCACCAAAGAGGAATTGGAGCGCGAGGTAAAGTACTTATACCGCCAATGGCAGTCTATCTCGAAAAAATTTGAAACGGTACATGGAGCACACCTGTTGCATGAAGATATGGATGCCGTGTTGCAAGTGGCACGGGATGTGCTTTCCGAAAATGCCAAAGTCTATCTGTTAGATAATAAAAAAGACTATGAGCGCGTGAAAGACTTTGTAGAAAAGAACTCGCCAGATTTGGCAGACCGTGTACAACTCTATAAAGGCAAAACTCCGATTTTTGAAGCCTATAACATTGAGCCGGAAATTGATAACTTGCGCAAAATTAAATTGCCGCTTCCTAACGGGGGAAGTATTATCATCCAAGAGGCCGAAAGTTTGTGCGCTATTGACGTAAATACCGGCAAATTTACAGGTAGCAAATCTCAGGAAGAAACGGTGACCCAAACCAACATAGAGGCCGCTAACGAGATTGCTCACCAGTTGCGGTTGCGTAACATTGGCGGGATTATTGTAATTGACTTTATTGATATGCGCAAAGCCTCCAGCCGCCACCGCGTAGTGGAAGCCCTTTCCCGTGCGGTGCAGGGGGACCGTGCCAAAATCCGCATTTTGCCTATTACGAAACTGGGATTAGTGGAAATGACGCGCGAACGTAAACGTGCCAGCACAGGCAGTTTTATTAGCGAAGAGTGTCCCCAATGCCACGGCTCAGGTCGGGTGCTTTCGGCAGAAAGTATGCGCATTAAAATCCAACGAGAAATTTACGACTTGACCAGCGGTCGCCCCGGCGGTAGCTTGCGGGTGGTTTTACACCCTACGTTAGCGGACGCCATTCGTCAACGGCAAGAGGATATTGAAGAAAACATCCGCCGTTCACTTAAAATTCAGGCGGACCCGCAGTTGGCTTGGGAAGAATATAAGATTGTTCTAGAGTAATACACCGGGCGGCTCTGAGCCGCCCCTTGTCAATTATGAAAAGGGTTTGTACGCTTCTTTTATGCGGGGTATTGTTGCTCTGTGCCGGGTTGTTACGGGCACAGGGGCGGGTAAGTTTTGAAATGGAAGGGCGTGCTTCCGGCTCGGCAGAAGCAATAGAATTAAACGGCATCACTTATGTAGACGTACAACGCACGGCGCGTAAATTGGGGGCCAATGTAGAGCTGTTTGCTACCTCTAAACAAGCTAAAATTACGGTAAAAGGCTTTTTTGCCATTTTAACCAACTCTTTAAAAGAAGTCATCGTTAACGGGGAACACATTCCGCTTACAGGGCCGGTTATTGTACGTGGAGGGAAGCTGATGGCTCCGGTGGAAGTATTTCTAATTCCCTCGTTCCAAGAAGCAGTCAATCGGCAAATTTCGTTTGCCAAAAATACTTTTGTAGTAGAGCGCCGTTTTGTGCTAGAGTTGGCTGACGTGCAAGAGGGCAAGCAAGATATTTTGCTGGTTTTTAATACGCAGAAAAAGGTGATTTTTGAAACTGCTCAGCCCAATGCGCATACCGTGTTGATTACGTTGCCGGGCACAGTAATTAAGCGCGATACGTACCGCAAACTTCATAATAACTATATTGCTTCTTTTAGTGCGCGCCAAGTGCGTGGCGATGTGGAACTTAAAGTTATTTTAGAGCCTAAAGCCAAAGTATGGAGTTTTACAGAAGAATCGGGCGGTAAGTTGGTTTTCCGGGCTGGGGCGATAAAGGCGGCCCCACAGCTTGCGCAGACAGTAGACCAACCGGCTGAATCCGCAATATCGGATAAGCAAGTCAACCCAAAAGAGATGTCCGCCCCATTGGGTTTAGCTCCGTCTATTTTGGAAGAAGACGAATTTGAAGAAATGAATTTAGAGGCCTCAGGTACGGAGGTTGCCCTCGCGGAAGAAGCCCCACAGGACGGTATTATGGCGGCTGTTCAAACAACTACTATTTCGGCGGCTAAACCTTCTGGGGCGGTAATCCAGTCCAACCCGCACCCACTAGCTATTATCAGCGCGCATAAAAAAATGCGTATTGTGGTGGATCCCGGCCATGGCGGTAAAGACCCTGGGGCCGTGCGCGGGAAATACCGTGAGAAAGATTGGAATTTAGCCGTTAGCAAAGAATTGGTGCGTTTACTCAAAAAAGGAAACTTTGAAGTAAAAATCACGCGCGATAACGATACCTTTATTCCCCTTTCAGACCGTTCCAAAATAGCTAATACATTTAAGGCGGATTTGTTTGTTTCCGTGCACGTTAATTCCACTAAAAATTCCAAGGCAGACGGGTTTCAGGTTTATTTCCGCTCGGAAAAAGCCACTGATAAAGAGGCCGCCGAAACAGCTGCTTTAGAAAACGAAGCCACCCAATACGAAGAAGTACACTATAATTTTGTAGATGCGTTATTACAATCGTTAGCCAAAAACGAGTATATTAACGAAAGCTCCAAATTGGCCGGCTATGTTAAAAATGCGGTGTACAAACAACCGGGTATTGGCATTGCCGTCAACCAAAATAATGCCATTCGCCAAGCTAATTTCTATGTGCTTAAAGGGGTGCAAAGCCCCGCCATTTTGGTGGAAATGGGGTTTATTAGTAGCTCCAAAGACCGGGCGCGCTTGTCGCAGGCGTCTGTGCAAAAGAAAATGGCACAAGGGATTTACAACGGCATAGTCAATTACGCTAAGCAAGAGGGCTGGTTAAAGTAAATTTCTGCATTTAAGCACCTAGCCGCTAACTTGTCCCTCGCATACCTTTTATAAATATGTGAGAAGTGTGCTCTGCGTGTTCCTGTATCTTCGTCTTTTCCCCATTTTTTCAAGTAGTTCACAGGGGCTGGTTAACCAGCTGGTTCAATTTCAAAATTTACTACCGCAAGAAGCGGTTTCGGCCCGTTATCATGCTTGTAAAATAGTCAAAAGAGTGGGGAGAATGGTTGTTATATTTTTATTTAGACTAACTTTATTTAAGCTATTTTTTAGAAGTAAAAATAAATTACTTGTTAGTTTAGGCTAACTTTTGTATAATAATAGTATCCAAATTATTTATGAAACATACTATTATTATGAAATTTGTTTTATCCGCCGCTTTTGCGTGCTTAGGCACGGCGGCGTTGGCGCAACAGGCGTTTGAACCCTCGCTGGCGCGTGCCGTAGCGCAAGCCCAGCTATTACGTGAAGCAGCGGTAGAAGTATCCGCCACGTTAGCTAAGCCAGTAAAAATGTCGGACGTGATGTTTCGCCGGCCGCGCGGCGCAGATATGGTCATCCGTACGGACTATAAAACTACGTCTTGCAAAGGCACATTAGACCAAAGCCTCACCCGGGTTTATGTACCCACCGTTTGTGTGGCGCAAGAAGGTTACACGTTAGCAAAACTTACGCTTGTATTTGCCAATGGTATTCGTGCGCAAGGTACTCAAAACACCGTACAAACACTAGGGGAGGTTTCCTTTGTGCGTACCTCTGTTCAAAGTACGAAAGGGCTACACGGGCTGGTGTTTGAGGCCGTTCCCAACGGGCAATCTTTACAGAGAACCTTTGGGGAACAGATGGGGGAATATTTGTTGTCTTTTTTCCGCCGCAGAGGCGTATCTGCACACCGTACCCGGCTACGTATAGGGGCAGTAGTGCGTGGCGCGCCTACATTGCAAGTGGGGGAACCCTTTCTTTACAACGGCAAGGTGGTGGCCTTGGTACAAGAGATTCCTGCTACTCTTAAGCGCGGTTTTTGGGGGGATGTGCCTGAAGATGCGTTGGCCATTATTCGTAGCTAATTTGCAGTATACACTTCCAGGTGTTTAAGCCGCACCGGGAAGTCTCCTATAACAAAGTACCCCTGTTTAGGCAGGGGTACTTTTACGATTGGGGAAATTAGGGTGCGGCCAAGGTTGAAGTGGGCGGGGTGTATTTTAATTCCACATCGGCAAAAATAGCGTCTTTATTTTCGTTAAGCCAGCGGCGGTGTAACTTATAATCCGGGCAGAACTGCGCCACCAAGGCCCAGTATTCGGCCCCATGGTTCATATAGGTTAAGTGTGCCAGCTCGTGCACCATTAAATAGTCTTGCACGGCTAGCGGCATTTTTACAATGCGGTAGGAAAAATTGAGGTTTTTTTTGCCTGAACAGCTGGCCCACAAAGTGCGCTGGTCCTTGATAAAAATTTGGTTAAATGCTACACCCATTTTTTGAGCCCATTCGGTGGTTTTTTGCTGAAGTGCTTCTTTGGCATTGTCTTTAAGCCACTGCGTAACAAGTAACGCCGGGTCGTCTTGCGCGGTTTGCAAATACACGTGGAATATTTTTCCGTCAAAATTCACCCCGGGTTCCTGGTCGGGCGTGAGGTAAATTTGCGCGGGGCATAAATCCCCGTTGAAAAGGACCTTATTTTCGGGCGCAATTTCAGTTCTTGGTTCCCCTTCTTTAACGGCTTTGGCATTTTCTTTGCCAAAAACTTCGGGTAAGTCTTTTTTAAGGCGTTCTAAAAATAGTTTTACGTCACTAATAGTGGTTTGTGTATCTGCCATAAAAGTATTATAGCAAACTTGTATGGAGTAGAGGAAAACAGGAGGTTAGCGGGCAGTATTGTTAAAATTGACCCCAATTTTATACAATACCCTTATGACACACGAACTTAAAAAAACCGCCCTGTGCGCCGCATGCGAACAAGCAGGCGGTAAAATGGTAGATTTCCACGGGTGGTTATTGCCCGTCCAGTTTGACAGTATTATTGCCGAACACAAAGCTGTGCGCGAGGGTGCCGGGATGTTTGACGTATCCCACATGGGGCAAATCCGCGTTACGGGTAAGAACGCCTGGCCGTTTTTAGAGCATATCAGCTGCAATATCATCAAAAATACTCCGGCCGCCGGCACATACTTTCATATTTTAACGCCGCAGGGCACCATTATTGACGATGCGATTGCCTTCTGCTTAACGGCGCAAGAATTTTTAGTGGTAGTGAATGCTGCGTGCGTGGAGGAAGATTTTGCCTGGTTTACCAAACACGCCGGCACGTTTGGAGTGCAAGTGACCAACGAAAGTGCCCAGTGGAGTATGATTGCCTTGCAAGGGCCCAGTGCGGTGGGTATTGCTGATAAAATCCTGCCCGGGGTGATAGATTTGCCGCGCTTTCACATAAAAGAAATGGAGCTATTTGGCGCGAAGGGGTACGTTACTCGCACCGGCTATACCGGAGAAGACGGAGTAGAAATGATGCTTCCCAACGCCCAAATAGAAGCCCTTTGGAACGCGCTGTTAAAGCTAGGGGTGAAACCGTGCGGCTTGGGTGCGCGTGATGTGCTACGCTTGGAAGCCGGATACCTTTTAAACGGGGCAGATGCCAACCAAACCAAGACCCCGTATGAGGCCAACTGCGGTTGGGTGGTAAAACTTACCAAGGAAGATTTTATCGGCAAGGCCGCCTTAGAGGCTAAAAAGATGGCCGGTTTTGCCACCAAACTAAAAGCATTTAAACTTAAAACCCCCGGTGTGCCGCGTGAAGGGTGCAGAGTATTTTATCAAGGAAAAGAAACCGGGGTACTTACCAGCGGTACGTTTTCGCCTTTATTTAAAGGGATTGCCGTAGGGTATGCCGGGAGTGACATCCCCGTGGGAGCGGAAGTGGAGTTAGAAATCCACGGGCGTAAAGTGCCGGCCGAAGTAGTCAAAACGCCGTTTTATAAAAATAGAGTGTAAGGAGACGCTATGTATAACCAAGAGAATTGCCGTTTTTTAAAAACCCACGAATGGGCTTTCGTTGAAGGAGAAAATGTTGTAGTGGGTATCTCTAACCACGCGCAAGAAGAAATTAGCGATATTGTTTTTGTGGATTTGCCCAAAGTTGGCCGTGTAGTAAAAGCAGGCGAAAACTGCTGTGTGATTGAATCTGTTAAATCCGCCAGCGAAATTTACGCTCCCGTTTCCGGCGAAATTGTAGCCGTAAACGAAACCCTAAACGCAGACCCGGCCCTGGTTAACCGCGAACCGCACGCTGGAGGCTGGCTATTTAAAATCAAAATGGCGGACCCTGGCGAAGTAAATACTCTGTTAGATTTTGCTGCCTATAACGCTACCCTTGGAAAATAATGAATTCCCCGCTCGGTGCGGGGATATTTTTATATAGGAGCTTTATGTTTATCCCTCATACCAAAGAAGACCAACAACAAATGTTGGCGGCCATTGGGGTCAAAGACGTAAAAGAATTGTTGGCCCAAATTCCGTCCAAATTCTTATATCCGGCTTTAGATTTACCTAAAGCCTTAACGGAGCAGGAACTTACTGCTCACTTGCATGCGCTGGCCGCTAAAAATAAACCTTTAAAAAACTTTATCGGGGCCGGTATGTATGCCCATTTTATTCCGGCAGCGGTACCGGCGTTATCCTCACGCGGGGAATTTTTAACCGCCTATACCCCTTACCAGGCCGAAGCCAGCCAGGGTACACTGCAAACCATTTACGAGTTCCAAAGCTGTATGTGCGCGCTATTAAATATGGACGTGGCTACCGCCTCCCATTATGACGGCGCTACTGCTTTAACGGAAGCGGCTTTGGCTGCGCACCGCATTACGGGGCGCAGTGAAATTATTATTTCTGGCTTGTTGCATCCTCACTACAAAGAGGTATTGCAAACCTATACACGCCACATGGGGATTTCTGTGGTGGAGGCCCCTGTAACGCAACAGGGCGTGTTGGACGCTGAAGCACTCAAGGCCTTACTTAGTGAAAAAACGGCCTGTTTTGTATTGCAGACTCCTAATTTTTACGGCTCGTTGGAAGATGCCCACGCCATTTCTGCCGCGGTACACGCCGTGGGCGCGTTGTTAGTGGCAGTGGTAAACCCCATTTCATTGGGAGTGGTGCAACCCCCCGGCGAATATGACGCCGATTTGGCCGTCTGTGAAGGCCAACCCTTAGGGAACCCCATTAACTTTGGTGGGCCGGGATTAGGTGTAATTACCGCCAAAAAGGTCTATGTGCGCCAGCTACCCGGGCGTATGGTGGGAATTGCCAAAGATAAAGACGGCCGCCGTGCTTTTGTGCTTACGTTGCAGGCGCGCGAACAGCACATCCGGCGCGAAAAAGCTGCTTCTAACATCTGTTCCAATGAGGCATTGTGTGCGCTAAATGCGGTTATTTATTTAACACTACTGGGCCCGCAAGGATTAAAAGAAGTAGCCGATTTAAATGTAGAACGCGCTCACCAACTGGCAGAAAAAATCAACCGGGTAAAAGGGTTTAGCGTTGTTACCCAAACGTTTTTTAACGAATTTGTGGTAACATGTCCGGTTTCTGCGGCAGAAGTGATTAAACGCTTAGAGGCGCAAGGTATTGCCGCCGGGTATGACCTGGGAGGCAATAAACTACTAGTGTGTGCCACCGAGCTATGCACAGAGCCGGATTTGCAGGTGTATGCAGCTGCCTTGGGAGGGATTTAACATGCCTGAAATTTTGAAAAATGAATTATCTATTGAAAAATCCCGCCCCGGCCGGCGTGGGGTACGTTTTGAAAAATCCCGCCAGTCTGCCCGCGCTTATTTACCCGCAGAGTTGTTGCGCAAAGATACTCCCCAACTTCCGGAGCTGAGTGAATTTGACACGGTACGCCATTTTACGCGGCTTTCCCAGCAAAACTATTCATTAGACGGGCAATTTTACCCACTGGGTTCATGTACCATGAAGTACAACCCTAAGGCGTACGATACACTTAGTGTACTACCAGGGTTTGCCAACGCGCATCCCTTTTCCCCCGAAAGTGCCGTACAGGGCACGTTGGAACTGGCTTACCAGTTACAAGAATTACTTAAAAAAATTACCGGGCTGGCCGCGTTTACGTTGCAACCGGCGGCCGGGGCTCACGGGGAGCTTACCGGCATTTTAACCGCGCGTGCCTACCACAATGCCCATGGCGGGCAACATCGCACAGAAGTGATTGTGCCCGACACTGCCCACGGTACCAACCCGGCAACGGCCAATATGGCGGGCTATACGGTAGTAAACATCAAGTCGGGTCCTAATGGGTGCGTAGATAAACAAGCCTTAAAAGCCGCTTTATCTGAGAAAACAGCCGTTGTAATGCTTACGGTGCCCAATACGGTAGGGCTATTTGAGCCCGAAATCAAAGAAATTGCCGATATGGTACACACGGCCGGCGCGTTACTCTATATGGACGGGGCGAATTTTAATGCGCTGATTGGTCTAGCAAAACCGGCGGATTTTGGCGTAGATATTATGCATTTAAACTTGCATAAAACCTTTGCCGCCCCGCATGGCGGGGGAGGCCCGGGTTCGGGGCCTGTAGGTGCAGCCAAGCATGTGGCTCCGTTTTTGCCACATCCTATTGTTTCTTGTATCAATGGGAAATATACCCTTAGGGATACTTGCCCGGAAAGCCAAAACCGTATGAAAACGTTTTATGGCAATATGGCGGTGATCATCCGCGGATACGCTTATTTGCGCCAATTTGATGGCAAAACCTTGAAAGAAATAGCCGAAAACGCTATTTTAAACGCCAACTATGTGCGTGCGCGCTTAAAGGGCAAATTTAATGCGTTTTTTGACCGGGTTTGTATGCACGAGTGCGTGCTAACGCCGCCGGACCCGCATGGCACGGGGGTGCATACTTCGGATATTGCAAAACGGCTCTTAGATTATGGTTTCTATGCACCTACCATTTATTTCCCGCTGATTGTGCCGGAAGCTCTAATGATCGAGCCGACAGAAACAGAGCAAAAAGATATGCTGGACGCATTTGTAGCGGTAATGATGCAAATTTACGAGGAAATCCACACGGACCCGCAACTTGTAAAGGATGCCCCGCATCATCAACCCGTTAAGCGTATTGATGAGGTGTCGGCGGCGCGGCAACCGAACCTAAGGTGGTAGGTTTAAAGCAATAAATACCCCGGGCTTACACCCGGGGTATTATTTTATACTACGAGGGCACTTCAACCGTCCATGCGGGGTCATTTCCCGCAAAAGCCTGGCAAGTTGTAATTCCTTTGGTATTCGAGGCATTACACTGATAAGTAGTCTGCTGAGAGGCTGCGTTATAAGTGACATTTATCAATATTTGTCCAACTGTTCCATATCCGGAAGAGGTATTTCCCATTTGTAATGACCAACCAGCAGCAGAATTGCTAATACTGTTTGCAGACCACAGCCCACTGGGAGAAGTGCACTTTAAGTAGAAATCTGCCTCATCTTGGCAGTTCCAGCTGGTGCCTATGTCTAAGTCCGTAGAAATTACTGCCCCGTTATGGTCAGGTTTACCGGAAAGGCGGAATACAGCCATGGCTTTTTCTACTGCATTAATAAATACCTTGGCTTCTGTAATGCGGGATTTTAATACCGCTTTTTGGTATTGCGGCACCGCTACGGCCGCCAAAATACCAATAATTAAAACAACTACTAACAACTCTATGAGGGTGAACCCTCTTGTTTTGTTTTTCATGAGTTACTCCTTTTAGGTTAATTTCAATTTAACTGTTTAGGAAACTCACGCAAAAACGGCTGCATGTTTTGTGGTAATTAGAATGCACAAACAAACAGCCGTAATCTGCCACTTAAAAAATGGCAAACGTTCAGTACACGCAGGTGGCCGCCCACATGTACCTTTTATCGGCTGTTTTTGGATTCTAATTACCTCTTTTTCAAGAGCATCCGTTAAAACGGCTCCAAAAACAGATTAAATTGTTCCTTTATTATAACATAAATCCTATTCGTGAGGGCGTGTTTAATTTGATATAATTTTTAGCAATAAACCCTATGAATATATTACTTACTACCCAGCCGTTAAACGTGTATGAACACATGGCCTTAGATGAAACCTTAGTACATTTATGTGCGGGGAACAGTATATTGCGTTTTTACACCTGGGAATCAGGGCCTGCTCTTACATTTGGGTATGCACAATTTATCCGCGAGGTTCGCCAAATGACAACCCGAACCGGCTTTGTGGGACAAGTATGCCGCCGCCCTACGGGGGGGGGAGTAGTGTATCATACGGATGACCTTACTTTTTCACTCATTTTTTCATCATGCAATAAACCGGTAGAAATTTATAAGCAGTTACACGGGGCGGTTCAAGCTGCACTTGTTTTTAGCGGTGTAACTACTCAAGTATGTACTCAAAAACGTCCGGCCACCGCCTATGCCCCCAGCCAAAACGAGCAGGCCAACACCTGTTTTACAAACCCTGTAGAGAATGATTTGTTGTTGGTAAATGGACAGAAGATGTTGGGGGGAGCGATCCGGCGTTTTGGTACAACCGTTTTATACCAGGGGTCTTTACAGGCGCCTGGGGCGCGCACGAATAGTTTGTATAAACAGGCCGTTACCAATGGAGTACGTCATTTTTTAAATACGGATTTAAAAATAAAGCCCGCGCAAGCCTCTTGGCTTGCACAGGCCAAACAGTTAGCCCGTCAGCAATACCAAACTATAGCTTGGACGGAGAAATTTTAATGAAAAAATTTTTTAAATTTTTACTTGCGCTTATTTTACTGCCGGTTACGGGGCTGGTGGTGTTAGAGGACAGCAAAATTTTATGGGGCGTGTTGGAACATACCCGTGCTGCCCTAAGTTTTTTGATGGGGGTACTTGTTTACGCGGGGATACACTATAAGTTATACGATTTTTCCCGCATGTACGTATTCATGCACGAAATGACCCACGCGTTGGCGGCGTTTGTGTGCGGCATCCGTATTAAAGACGTGCATGTTGGGCAAGAAAGCGGGTATGTTAAAATGGCTCGCACCAATACATTTGTGGTATTGGCCCCGTATTTTGTGCCAGGATATGTTGTGGTAACGGCCTTTTTGTATTTACTGCTTAGTTTCTTTATGGATTTAGGTCCTTACCGTCCGGTTGTATTGTTTATAGTAGGGTTTTTTATGGCATTTCACTTTATTCAGACGTTCCACACTCTGTGGGAGGCGGAACAGCCGGATTTAATACTGGCAGGGGGGAAGTTTTTCTCTTGCGTAACTATTGTGCTGGCTAATATGCTGGTGCTGGCGGTGGTGCTTAAAATTCTATTTCCAGAGTCGGTTTATTTAGGGGTGGCTGTACAAGCGGTAGCGGTGCAAACACTCAAAGGCGGGCAAATTATAGTAAACTATATACGGGGCTTATTTCACAGTTCCGGCGGTACTTTATGAACGCAAACCTACATAGCCAAGCTAAAAAACGCCTATTTAAGCGTAAGGCCAAACGGTATACCAAAGCTAGTTGTCTGACGGCCTGGCGCTTGGTGTTGTTTGCGGTCATGTTGCTACTGTTGCTGGCGTGTATTGCATGGATTATTTTTTTACGCACTTTTAATGCCCAGCATTTAAGTGAAATGATTACCTACCAGCTTCAAAAAAGCTTAAACCGCCCCGTTATGATTTCTTCGTTAGAGCTTAAGTTTTTAAACGCGGTAGAGCTTAAAGGTTTTTATATTGTGGATACGCAAGGGGAGCCCGGCAAAGCCTTAGTGGCGGCCGATTCGGTAACGCTTACTTTTGAAATTTTACCGCTTTTGGACCAGAAACTGGTCATTCATGAAGTTACCCTCAACGCTCCCCGTTTTAACTTGGTACGCACGCAAGAAAGAACGTATAATATTCCGCGTATTAAGCTTCCTAAAGATGAACATTCCACCTATACCAGCGCCGCCGGACGCAAGTTTGAAGTAAGCATTGAAAACTGGCGCATTAAAGATGGCATCTTTAGCTTTAAAGATTTAAGTACCTCTGCCGCGCATGCAGTTTATGGCTTAAATGCCCAGTTTCATAAATTGCGTTTTAACGAGCCGTCGGATTTTTCGTTAGAAACAGTGTTGCGTAACGAATGGAAAGGCCACATTAGCGAAATGGAAATAGAAACTACTGGCCAAGTGAATTTTGCCGATTTTGATTGGCAAAAATCTTCTCTTAATAACGTGCAAACACAGGTACAAGTATTTAAAAAGCCGTTGGAACTACTGCTAGACGTGGAAAATTTTATAGAACCTTCCTTCCATTTAACTGCCCAAATACCTGCGTTTGATGGGGGAGATTTATCTGTATTTGGGGTGGAAGCGAACGCTTTTGCGGCCCCAGCTTCTTTGGTAGCTTTGCAAGGAACGCTGACAGATAATTATCAAAAATTAACCGTTCAAGATTTAAATGCCGATATAGGAGATATTAAGCTAACTGCCAGCGGGCAAGCTGATTTTGCTGTCGCCCCGATAAGCTGGCAGGCTCAAGTTTCTACCCAACCTTTTGCATTGGCAGGCAAGGAAACCTTTATTACGAAATTGGCGCAATACCGTTTGTCCGGTCAAGCTAGTGTAAGCGGGCAAATAAACGCGGCTAAAGGCAAATATACCTTGCCCTCACTATCCATACAAGCTCAAAAACTAACAGGCGATTTTTACGGGTTTAAAGTGGCCGGAGCCAGCGGGGAGTTCCAAGCCAAAAATAATTTTTCCGATATATATGCCCGTACCACAAACGGCAAATTAACGGTAGCCAATTCCGTATTTGATAAACTGCAATTAAGCGGTAGTTGGCGCGCTGGGAATTTGTATGGATATATTGATTCCGCTACGCTTAACGAAGTGCCCGTCAAAGTAAGTGTGGAAATAGCGGATTTAAAGCAGGACGACCGTCGCATCCGCACCCACTTGCATTTTGCAAATTTTGACCCGATGGCTTTTATCGGTACGGTGCAAGATTTTATTACGGTGATTACCCCGCTTACCAAGCCCGCCCCCGCTGCAGTGTTAGATACCAGCAGTTTAGCTTGGCTACGTAATTTCCGGGATCGGTTGCCCAATTTTATGCCTAATTTTGCAGGAACGCTCTCGGCTGATACGTTTTCTTCTCAGGTGCTTTCCGGCAGTGCCTTTAATGCCGAGTTTGATTTTACCGGCTTAACAGCGGGTGGTAAGGCACTTTCAGGCCCGCTGGCGGTGCACTTAAAAGACGGAACCATTCACCAAATGGAAAAATTAGCCGCCGAACAATCGGCCTTAAACGTAACCTTCCAGCCATTTATCATGATGCACCGCATGGAGCGTGCCGGAAGTTTTAGTGTGGGTAAAGTGCTGCGCGATGTAGAGGTAACCGAGTTAGCTGCCGCTGTCAATTTTAATAACGGGGCCATGCAAATTAACAATGCTTATACCGTGGGGCCCACCATTTCGGCTGCTGTAAGCGGGCAGACGGATTGGGTCAACGAAAATTTGGATATTACCATTTATACCATGTTTACCAATACCTCCAAAAGCGGGGTATTGGCCGAAAATTTAACCGACGAATCCGGTAACCCGGCGTTAGCGTTTCGGGTATCTTCTTCTATGCAAAAACCCAAGCTGGAAATGCTGCGCGCCAAAAAAGCCGGGCAGACCATCCGCGCGGCCCAAGCCAAAGGGGCACTAACCGATTTTGAAGCATCCAGAAAATTCATCCAAGGAGAGTTCCATGCCACGAAATAACTTAGAAATCCTCTGCCTCTTGCAAGAGCACGGTGCAATTGTGGAAGGCCATTTTGTGATGCCTTCCGGGTTTCACAGCCAGACGTATATTCAAACGTCTTTACTGTTACAGCACCCGCATTTAGCCCAGCGTATTGCAGGTGCTCTGTCTGAAAAATTTACCAAAAAAGCCGATGTAATCATGGCGTTAACCCCGTCGGACTCGGTGCTGGCACAAGAAGTGGCCCGCGTGCGCGGTATCCGTGCTATTTTTGCTTCTAAAGGGGAGGACGGCAACCTCATTTTGAAGCATAATTTTATCATTAAACCCGGGGAAAAAGTGCTTATGGTGGATGATGTGGCCGTTTCCGGGCGCAAAATTAATAGTGCTATAGATTTGGTTTCCCGCTTAGGGGGCGATGTAATTGGCGTAGGGGTCATTGTGGACCGTTCCATGGGGTACTTACCGCTTACGGTACCGCTTCGTGCGTTACTTTCCTACCCTATGCAGACGTTTTCCGCTACCCAATGTCCGTTATGTGCAGCCAAAATTCCTTATACCCAAATGGAAGACATGGAAAATAAATAAACCATATGCAAGAAATTATACTTAAAGTTAAAGAAGAACGTCGCCTGCGTGCCGGGCATTGGTGGGTATTTTCTAACGAAATTGACCACTTGGATACTTCTGTAGAACCGGGTACACTGGTACGCGTGCTCAGCCACGAAGGCGCGCAAGTCGGACACGGGTATTTTAACCCGCATAGTTTAATTGCCGTGCGTTTGGTGCAAAAAGGCGAAGGGGAACTGGCAGAGGACTTTGTATTTGAGCATCTGGATAATGCCTATGCGTACCGCAAGGAAATTGGCGTGCGTAAATACGGGCGTATGTGCTATGGCGAGGCCGACCAAATGCCCGGTCTGGTAATAGATAGGTATGGCGATATTTTGGTGGCAGATGTATTAACCGCCGGTATGGAAAAATTAAAACCGCAAATTACCAAGGCGCTTCAAAAAATTTTTAAACCCACGGGGATTTATTATAAAAACGACAGTGCCTTCCGCGCCCTGGAAGGTTTAACCAATACGCCCGACATGGTGGGCGAAGTACCCGATAACGTACAAATAGAAGAAAACGGGGTAAAGTACTTGGTTCCCCTGCGTGGCGGGCAAAAAACAGGTTTCTATTTTGACCAGCGTGAAAACCGGGAATTTTTAAAACCTTATTTTAAAGACAAACTGGTGCTGGATTTATATTCTTACATCGGGGCATTTGGTATTACCGCCGCCCTGGCGGGGGCTAACCAAGTGTGGGGGTGCGATAGTTCCGCGGCCGCTGTGGAGTGGGCCAAAAAGAATGCCGAACTAAACGGCGTGCAAGACAGCGTGGTTTTCCACCGCGACGATGCCGAGCGTTTACTTTCCGCCCTTAAAAAAGGCGAACTGCCCGACCAGCCGGATATCATTTTATTAGATCCGCCCGCCTTTGTCAAAAGCCGCAAGGCGTTGCCTCAGGCTGTGGGTTTATATGTAAAACTGGTTAAAATGGCGTTAGAAGGGATGAAATCCGGCAGTTATTTGGCATTTTCCACCTGTTCGCATCATATTTCACGCGAACTTTTTGTGGATATTATTCGCCAGGGTGCCAGCAAAGCCGGGCGCACCGCTACTTTGGTGGAACTACGCGGCCAAGCCAAAGACCACCCCATTTTAATTGGGATGCCGGAAACGGAATATTTGCATTTTGCGCTAATTCAAGTAAGATAACTAGAGGAGGATTTTTTAGACGTAACACAATTTAAACTATTTTTGGAAAACGTAGTACAGGTGGCAACTGCCACGCAAGGAAACTCCAGAAATAGTCGGTAAGTTAATCAAAACGATTACAAGTGTCTTCGAATGTTTCCCGCCCGTAAGGGCGGGAGGTTTCGGCTATTATATTTGGGCTGGTTCGGTTGCCCTAGGTATAATAGTTTTTTATGTTTTGGAACCGACCACCGCATGATTTTGAGGAACTATTGCCGCGGGTGATGACCGTTGGACTGTAACCTTGGGGTCTTAGGGGAAGCAAATTAGACAAAAAAGAATGCCGGGGGACAGGATCGAACTGTCGACACCTGGTTTTTCAGACCAGTGCTCTACCACTGAGCTACCCCGGCATTACCTCTATATGATACCAAAATAACCGCCTATACTGCAACTGTTTTTGCAGGTAGTTACATAAAGCATATATTTAGAGAAAATTATTCTGCTTCGGCCGTTTCCGGGCTTTCGGCAGGTTCTACGTGCATAGAAGCTAGTAGCATATCTACTAGGCGGATGTCGCTGGGGTATTGTACCATTTCGTGTGCTTTCAAGAGGGAGACCCAGCGTATGGCTAAAATTTCGGAAGAGTCGTGCTTGCCAATGCGGCCCAGCTTTTTCATCAAATACCACTGCACCATTTTTTTGATGTAATTGCCCTGAAACGTAAACGCATAATGTACCCGCAACATCGGGCGCATGATAATTGCTTTGTAGCCGGTCTCTTCTAACACTTCGCGCAAGGCCGCCTGACGGGGCGTTTCACCCGCTTCAATGTGGCCTTTGGGGAACGTCCAAATCTTTTTGCCTTTCATATTCTTAACTTGCACCAAAAGCACTTTTCGCCCGTCAAGAATAACGCCCCCGCACGAAAATTCGGATACAATCATTTTACTTTCTCTAAGTGGTAGGCCGCGTTTAAAATTTTTTCTTCCTGTAGGATTGGCCCATAGAATTGTACGCCAATCGGCAAACCATTTTCGTCCTTGCCAAAAGGTACACTAATCCCGGCTAATCCGCCGATATTGCCCTGGCAGGTGTATAAGTCCGCCAAATACAAAGAAAGCGGGTTTTCATCTTTTTGTCCGATTTTAAAAGCGGTGGTAGGTGAGGTGGGGGTCAAAATAACATCTACCTGGTTAAATGCTTTTTTAAAGTCCTCACGAATGAGTTCGCGCACTTTCATGGCTTTTAAAAAACATTCTTCGTACCGCTCGGACGTTAATGCATAGGTACCAATAATGATACGTTTTTTTACTTCCACCCCAAACGGTGCGCGCGAGGCCTCGTAATAAGCGGCCAAATTAGTGGTATCTTTAGCGGCGTACCCGTAGCGAATACCGTCGTAGCGGCCAAGGTTAGAGCTGGCTTCTGCGCTGGTAATAATATAATAACACGGGGCTGCATATTTAGCCAAAGGTACGTCAATTTCCACCAGTTCTGCGCCCAGCTCCTTTAATTTTTGGGCGGCGAGTTGTGTTTGTTTTTTTATAGTAGGGTTTAAGCCGTCCAAAAACCCTTTGGGTAGCCCCACTTTTACGCCGGTTAAATTGGGCGTGAAATCTTGCGTGTAATGCGGAACTGGGGCGTCAATAGAGGTAGAATCGTGTGTATCTTTGCCGGAGATCACTTCCATGACTTGCGCCGCATCTGCCACATTTTGGGCCAGTACACCAACTTGGTCTGCACTGGAGGCAAAGGCAATAATCCCGTAGCGGGAAATACGCCCGTAGCCCGGCTTAATGCCCACAATCCCGCAAAATCCGGCCGGTTGGCGCACCGAACCGCCGGTGTCGGTTCCTAAAGCGGCGGGAACCATCCCAGCAGCCACTGCCGCGGCGGACCCGCCGGAAGAACCACCGGGTACCCGTTCCAAATCTACTGGGTTATGCACAACCCCGTAAATACTGGTTTGGTTGGAGCTACCCATAGCAAATTCGTCCATATTGGTTCGGCCGATAATAATAGCATCTTCAGCGAGTAGCCGTTCTACCACAGTGGCGGTGTAGCTGGCGGTATAATTTTCCAGCATTTTGGAACAGCAAGATGCTTTATGCCCTTTGTACAAAATGTTGTCTTTAATTCCTACCGGAACCCCAGCTAATTTACCCAATTTTTCCCCGCGTGCTTTTTTGGCATCTACGTGCTGGGCTTGTGCCAGCGCATCCGCTTCAAACACTTCCACAAATGCGTTAATTTGCGGGTTTTTTTGTGCAATTTGCGCTAGGTAGTAGCGGGTAATTTCTTCGGCAGTTTTGGTACCGTTTAGTATAGCACTTGTAATTTCGGAAATGGTCATCTTAAAGCACCTTTTTTACTTTGGCTTGGTCGTTTAGTTCTTCGCTAAATAGGGCACGCAGTTGCGCAGCGGCTTGCAAATCGGTAACGGGTTGGTCTTTACGCATATGGGCGGCCAAGGTTACGTTGGTTAGTTTTACACCCTCTGTATTTACGGCGGCCAATTCGTGCACCCAGCCAAAAAGGGCACGCAGTTGCCCTTCATACATGGCTACTTCTTCGGTGCTAACAGTCATTTTAGCCAGTTTCCCGGCTAAGGCTACATCTTGTTTGGTAATAGGCATAATCAATTCCTCTTATTTCCATTTTATATAATAATACCTGCCCTTGGCTAGGGGGTGCCTTAGAGAGGCTAATTTTTATTTATATAGGTCTAAAAAAGTCTGCACAGTGGGCTTTTTGGCCCTGTTAAATATTCGGAACAACTGTTACAATAAAAATGTATTCTCATAGTGGAGGTTCTATAATGAAAAAGGCATGGTTAGGAGGACTGATTGGGATATGTTGTATGAGTGTGGCCAATGTCTGTGCCCAAGTTCCAGAAACACTGCAAGACAAAGTTCTTCGTTTAGAAATAGAAAACAGAGAATTGAACGAACGTATCCTAAGTTTGATGCAAGAACTTTCTTTTGTACGCTCCCAATTAACTGTTCTGACGGGTGCCACATCCAACGGCCAAGCAGGAGCAATGGTGTATCCCGGCCAACTAAGTGCGACGACGGTTTACCCTACTTTCGCGGGGGGAAGCGTTTACACAGGTCAAGTCGGCACGACAATGATGTATCCCGGTCAAACAGGAGCAACGGTGGTTTATCCTGTGGTGGCCTTAAAGCCCTATTACGCTAATATATATATCCAACAGATGTGTGAACAATACCCTATTTGTGCTGTATGGGCGGCCAAGCGTTACCAACGAAAGTCAAACGGCAAAGAGCTTTTCATCCTAACAGATGTAAGAGAGGAAACATATTTCAAAGAACCATCCAAAATGTTTGGAGGTAGTGGGTGGACTTACCATCGGATATACTTTCAAACCAGTTGGGGAAAAGAAGTCTATATTGAGCGAAAAGGCAGAGGTGAACATCCACTCTCTTGGGAAGAGAAAATACACGATCCCTATTCATTTGCTTATCCGGTTTATTGACAACCTCACAGAATACCTCGGGCTTACTCACGGAAATTTCTGTTGTATCGGTTGGGATTTTTTGTTTGAATATTGAAGAGGGATGGTAACTCATAGAGGGGTTCTCGTCGAATAAAATCTGCCCCTCCTGGGCTATAATATATTCTAGTTGGAGAAATTGAAAGGTGATTAGAAAATTAGCTATTTTATGTATTGCCCTGAGCGTGAGCATCCCTACATACGCGCAAAAGAATCTAATTGAAAGTTCAACCAAAGTATTTTCTTCTAAATCTCCAGCAGCTTCCATAAGTTTACAGGCGGAACGGCAAGCAGTTCGTGCCTCTTTGGAAAGACGAGTAAGCCAACAAGTGTTTTCGCAACGCGCTACAGAACGAAAACCCGGCAAAGCAACGTTTCCAAATTCGTTGGTTCCACTTGCACCTAAAGGCACTCGTACCCCTAATAGCCAACAACAGGACATTATTCAAGCATTACAAAAAGTTATGTTGTCGTGGAATAATTTGTTCGACCATGTGTTATCGTGGAGCCAATTTCTCGCTACCAACCGCAAAGAGGTGGAGCGAGTGGAAAATAGAAAAATAATTTTGCAGCCGGCATTGGATGCACGAGAGGAAATTCTCAAAGATGCGCCCGTTTCCATAGGGTATAGGCGCCCAGATTATGGCGCGTATGCCCAAAAAACGCCTTATATTTATTTCACGGATGCTTCAGGCCATGGTATAAAAACCATTATCAACGAGGTGAAACACGCATTGTATTCTGTACGGCGGGCCAATCCGCAGAAGCGTGTTTTATTAGCTATGGAATTTGCAAGTATGCTAGATGTGGAACAGCCTCCTATCCGCTTTGCCGGGCAAGAGAATGGTTCAATACGCGTGGGTCTCCTTATAAGCCACTTGTTTCGGTGGCAGACGAACTGGATATGGACATCTTGGCTTTAGACGATCTGATATGGGGTGGGGGAGAATTTCTTGCTTTTTGGAAAATAGGGAATTTTTTCATAGTTATAGATAACGAGGACTATCCCGATTTTGTGAAAAATCCGTTAAATTTGACAGACAAAGAATGGAAGAAATTTGACGGGTTTGTCAGTGTTTCTTCACTGGGTATGTGGTTCCGTAACAAACAATGGGCCAGTTATATTAATGCTGTGAAGACCTTTTATGACATTATCATTGTTTATGCCGGGAACGGGCACACGGACTCCGATTTGAATACATGGAAAGATGTTCCGGAATTAGTAGGAGAGGAGCATATTATATTTAATTTTTATGCCGCCCAAAAAGAATCTCCTTTGCAACAAGAATTTATAGATACCGCTCACAAGTTGCTGGATAACAGTCATTCCGAGTTCAGAGATGTTTCGGCCTATATCAAAAAACCGGAACTAACCAAGTCCTATCCCTCCAATCTTTGGAGAATAAAGACACGTGGGGATGATTGGTGTTGGAATGGAAAAGAATTTTGGTATATGAAAAGCACCAAGGCCGAAACAGATAAATATATTGAGTCATTACCCGCACAAACACAATATACCTACCGGAAAGCACAAGAAGCCATCTGGAACAAAAAGACAGAGAAGTTGGAACTAATCAAGTTTGATGTGTTTTTGCCGCAATGGTCTTACGAGTTACAAGATTTGTAAACTTTCTTCACCGCATGTTACAAAAATTCCACCAAGCGGTGTTCCTAGGGCGATATAGCGCCCAAAATAGTGCCCTATTTTTTATAGTTCTTTACCGCTAACTTTGCTAAAATTTATGTATGTTCTGGACGGGTTGCTTGGTTCAAATTTATCTAGTTCAGTTAACTGAGTCGAATATAATACAATACTAAAGAGGTAAAAATATGAGAACAATATTATTTATCATTTTGGTTGGGATTTTTTGTTTGAATGCAACGGATGGGTATGCGCAAAAGCTTCAAATCAAACAACCCAATACTGTACGTATGTCTAAAGGATTAGTTCCCGATGCTGCGAGTGCCTTGAATCGGAAGGTGATACAGGCCATTAACCAGGCATCATTGCCAACTTATTATGCCGATGAGAAAGTGTATAAGGTGTGCCAACGCATAGATGGATTCCATTCGGAAAAAATCTGCCTTTCTTGGGCCACGAGTATGAAAAAAAAGGATCCTCACTTCCAAGTTACTGCTGTTGAACAGACCCGAAGAAATCCCTATGGCTTGAGTACTGGAAAATTATTGGTTGTTTTTTATAGTTTTAAGGGCAAAACACAGTACCAAATTTTTGCCCAAGCATACGGTGGATGGTATATGATAAAGGGAACCTTAGAAGAGCTCAACACGTTGCCGCCTTCCACAAATTCTGAGCGTCAGCAGAAACGCCCGCTAATTTGGACATAAATTTAGCTCCACCATAAAGGTAGAGCTAAATTTTACTGCGCCCACCAAGCGGCGTTTTCTCGACGGGTATGTACGAATTTTCTGCCGTACTTTTTCCAAGTCTGCCAAAGACAGTTCTCAAATTGACAGAAAATGTATATTTATTGTCGGCAGGTTCAAGTTTCTACAGTGCAGTTAAATGGCGGCCTACCAACACAGCCGCCAATTACAGTTATTCCTTTGCTCCTGCCTGTTTTAAGAGTTCCACAATTTTTGTATATCCGGCCTTTTGGGCTAGTTTAAGAGGGGTATTCCCGTATTTGTCTTTAGCATTAACATCCGCTCCTGCCCGCAATAGTATAGGGACAATTTCGTTATATCCTTGTAGTATTGCGTTTGTTAGAACGGTCATTCCTTGACCGTCTGGTGCATTTACATCTGCTCCCGCTTGTAGTAATAGTTCCACAATTTGAATTCTATTTTTTGCAATTGATGGGTTATCTTCATAATAGGTTGTCATCATTAAAGCGGTTGAGCCATCGGCTGACTCTGCATTGATGTTGGCCCCTTCCTGCAATAATAGAGATGCTATTTCGGTATCTCCCCAACGGCTTGCGTGCATGAGAGGTGTATGTCCATAACTGTCTCTCCCTTCAATATTTGCTCCGGCTTTTAACAGAGTGCGTACCAGTTCTGGATTTCCCCTATCACAAGCGTCTATCAAAAGTGTTATGTCGGAACAATCGCCCCCTTCGGCATCTGAATAGACCAATTTCTCAACAGGGAAGTTCTCCTGCCCTTCTGCTAAATGAGTACCATTCATATACTGATACTCATAACTATAATTTACATTTGCCCCCTGTTGTATCAGTCGGTTTATGTTTGTTATATCGTTAGCAACAACTGATTTATACAGTTCGTCTTGTAATTGCACTGAATCTGTTCCTTTTTCTTGTGGTAACGATTCTATAGCGGCATTTAAGTCATAATCTTCCGGCACCGTACCTATATCGGCAGGTTCTTTGTTACACGCTGATAATGCAAGCAAAATAACACTACTTAATAAAAGTTTACGCATATTCTTCTCCCAATAGGAATATATTTTATTATAAAATATTTTCTCTTAATCCAGTTATTTTACTGTACCAAAAGTTCACTGCGCTATCTATGACATGACCTTTTTGAACTTTGAAAGGATTTTATAGAATACAGATTTTTTCCGCGGGATTTTTGTTATAGTTTTTCTGCCATTTTTCTGCCAAGTAGCTTCATAGTTTTTACATTTTTTGTTATTAAAATTTTCAGTTTCCCGACGAGAAAGTATAGAAAAGGGATGTTCAGTAAAAAAGGGCGGTTTTTAGGGCCTAAAATTGCGCAGGAAAAGTGATTTTGTCGACGATAAAAATTTAGGCCCCGCGGTTGCGAGGCCCAAATTTTACTGCGCCCACCAGATATGGACTTGCCTTCCGGTCATTTTACTGACGTAAAATGCCTGCAGGCCGGGCTCGCGGTTTTTGCCTTTCGCGGCTTATGCACGCTCAAACAAAAACATCGCTCCGCCTTTCAAGTCCTGCCGCGCATAAAGCAGTTTATGCGCTGTGGGCAAAAAAATTTGCCCCTGCCGCAAGGGCAGAGGCAAATTTTACTGCGCCCACCAGGACTTGAACCTGGAACCCACCGATTATGAGTCGGTTGCTCTAACCAATTGAGCTATAGGCGCTAATACATCTATTATAACAAATTGGAAACGGGCGAACAAAATTTCCTTTTACGTAGAAAATTTGCTAGAATATAATGGTTACTCCGGGATGGTGTAATGGTAACACGGATGCCTCTGGAGCATTAATTCTAGGTTCGAATCCTAGTCCCGGAAAATTTAAACCTGCCTTTAGGGCAGGTTTTAAATTTTTAGTGTCAAATCCTCAA
Organism: Elusimicrobiaceae bacterium; assembly: GCA_045612945.1. Lineage (GTDB taxonomy): Bacteria > Elusimicrobiota > Elusimicrobia > Elusimicrobiales > Elusimicrobiaceae > Avelusimicrobium. The sequence goes on along the minus strand of JAZLAA010000059.1, from coordinate 9,224 downwards.
AATTACGGCTCTTTAGGTTGAATGATTTCTGCAGGGGTTTTATCTGTTGTTTCAGGTGCTTTTTGCGGTTCTTCTTTTACAGGAGGATTTTCGGCCAGTTGCTTAGGAGTAACCGGAACCGGTTTTTCTTTAGCGGTCTTTTTATCCGCGGTTGGTTTAGTAGTTTTGGCCGGGGTAGGAGCCATTTTCTTTTCCACTGGGGCCGGCGCGGCGTTTTTGGCAAATTGTTCCCGTGCTTCTAAAATTTCTAGGAATAGCATTACTTGACGTAAGTCTGTTTTTTCTTGTTCATTAAGCTGTTCGTTCTCAGCCAGTAAGTCGGCGGCTTTCTTGCCGCGTTCGTCCGTAAAGCTAGGCTGTGCCCAAGCGACCAGCAAGGTTTGTATTACCGGGGCTTGGTTATAGCGTGCTGCCAATATAAGCGCCCGGTTTTTATTTCGCTGTTGGGCAGAGCCACGCCCTTGTTTGGCTAGCACCAGTGTAATTGCCGCAGCCGGATTATAGCGCGCTGCTGTCATAAGTGGGGTTTGCCCGTGCCGGTCGGTTGTCTCTACGTTGGCTCCGGCTAGAATCAATTTGTGAACAAGCGGTATCTGGTTGGTATATTTAGCAGCATAAAATAGGGCCGTTTGTCCGGATTTATCCCGCACGTTGATATCCTCACTTAAACTAATAAGTTCGTCCGTTTTTTGGGCGTCCTCTTGATTTTCTAAGGCGCGCATCAGGCGCGTAGCCCCGCGGGAATCTATCTCCTGTGCCAAGTGGCGGTACAGCAAACCTCCGCTAACTAATCCTATCAAAATGCCTAAAAATACCCATGTACTTTTTTTCATACCTGTATTTTAGCACATTGGGGCTACTAAATTGCTAAAATATAAGTAATTATTTTGCATAGAGGTATTTATGTCCGAACTAGAACACAACAACGCCTTAGAAGGCATTATTAAGCAACGCTACCAAGAGGTAGAAGAAATCCGCCAGTTAGGTATTACCCCTTATCCTAATCGTTGTGAAAAACAAATTTCCTGCGCACAGGCCGCCGAGCTGGCCGAAAATGCCGAAGCTGTAACCGCCGGGCGTTTGATGCAAATCCGCCTGATGGGCAAAGCGGCGTTTGCGCACTTGCGTGATTTTTCGGGCCGTATCCAGCTCTATATTGCTAAAGACAATTTGGGCGACGAAGCCTATACATTTTTTAAAAAACATATTGCGGTGGGGGATTTTGTATCTGTAGCCGGGCATTTGTTTATTACTAAAACAGGGGCTAAAACTATTAAGGTAACCAAGCTTACACTGTTATCTAAAGCCATTCGCCCTATGCCGGAAAAATACCACGGCTTGCAGGATACGGAAATCCGCTTCCGCAAACGCCACCTGGATTTAATTGCCAACGAAGACGTGAAGGATATTTTTGTTAAACGGGCCAAAATTATTTCTTCTATCCGCAAAACACTGGATGAAAAAGGGTTTTTAGAGGTGGAAACCCCCATTTTAAATCCTTCGTCCGGCGGGGCTATTGCGCGTCCGTTTGAAACGTTCCACAACGCTTTAAAGATGCCGCTTTATATGCGTATTGCGCTAGAGTTACATCACAAACGGCTGATTATCGGTGGGTTAGACCGCATTTATGAAATCGGTCACATGTTTCGCAATGAAGGTATAGACACTACCCACAACCCCGAATTTACCATGATGGAGCTTTACCAGGCCTATGGCGACGTAAACACCATGGCAGACCTGTTTGATGAAATTTTGGGCAACGCCGCCAAAGCCATTGGCGTAGAGAAAGTGCAATTCCGCGGGTATGAAGTGGATTTGCGCCCGCCGTATAAACGCCTCTATATTCCCGAAGCTTGGAAAGAAAAATTTGGGCGCGATATTCACGAAGTGCTAAACGGCCGCCAGTTTAACCGCGCCAAATTAGAAGAAGTAGCGCGCGAACAAGGGGTTAAATTCTCAGCCGACGACAGTGACAGTGCCATTTTTGATGAGCTTTTTGAAAGTAAACTACTGGCAGACTATCATAACCCGGTAATTGCGCTGGATTACCCCACGGCGGTGAGCCCGTTCTCTAAAACCAAACCCGGTGACCCGGAACTGGTGGAACGCTTTGAAGTGTTTGTAAACGGGCAGGAACTCGGCAATGCTTATACTGAGCTCAATGACCCGGCTGACCAGTTGCAACGCTAAAAAGACCAACCCGCCGCCAAGGCCGCCGCCAAAGGCGAAGATGCCGAAAATGCCGACATTTTGGATGCCGATTATATTGAGGCTATGGAGTCCGGCATGCCGCCCACCGGCGGTATGGGGATTGGCATTGACCGCATTATTATGATGCTAACCGGACAGGATTCTATCCGTGAGATTATCTTCTTCCCCACGCTTAAAAAGTTAGACGAAGAAGGGAAATAAACACTTAAACTTGTTGTTACTAAATAGCCGCCCTTTAGCATGACGCTAAAGGACGGCTCATTCATACGATGATAGCACCTAGTCCGCAAAACCAAGGTCTTTGCAGAAAGAGGTAAAGTCGTCCCCGCTGGGTTGATCACAGGAGAACCCTTCGTTGGATAAAAATACATTCATGATATTATTTCCACTACCATCTGCTGAAGCACTAAAATGCGTAGTTGGATTTGTGGCACTTCCACCGGTGAAATAGTAACAACCTGACCATGTAGGAAACGGACAGGTAACATGGCAAGTTTTGTTGTATGCACTTGTACAAGTAATGCTTGTATCCAAGTTTTGCGGATTGTAATTGCTCACTCCAGCCGTGTCTCTAATTTCCGGGCTCATCATAGCTACCGCAAGTGCTTTACGCAAGCTACTGAGGGTGCTGCGCACCTCGGTCATACGGCTTTTGTTTACGGCACGCTGGTATTGCGGCACGGCCACGGCCGCTAATATACCTACAATCAGCACTACTACTAACAACTCTATGAGGGTAAACCCCCGTTTGGTGTTTTTCATAAACAACTCCTTTTAGTTAGTTTCAACTTAACTGTTTATGAAATCCACAGAAAAACGGCTGAAACACCCGAGCCTATCTAGGTAACCCAAATATAACAGCCGTGGCTTGCCATTTAAAACGACAAACGCTCGGCACAACCCAAGTGGGTAATTAGTCCGCTCAAGTTGTGCCTTAAACAGCTGTTTTTGAACCTAGATAGTGCTTTCCAAAAGAAAGCTCTCCGTATTCCACATACGGTTCCAAAAACAGATTAAATTGTACTCTTAGTATAATAAAAAAACGGGGGTTTATCAATACATAATAATGGCTCCAAAGGATAGATAACAACCATTTTATAGGCTGTTATTTGCTACAATATATCCATGAATTTTGCCCGTTCTGTAGCTGTGCGTTATTTAACCCGCCACCGGGGTATTTTTGCCCTGATTACTACCCTAATTGGGGTAGCCGGGGTATCAGTGGGGGTAGCGGCGCTTATTACCACGCTGTCTGTAATGAACGGATTTCAAACCGATATTAAAGAGAAGGTAATCGGGGCCCAAAGCCATATTTTAGTGTTTGGGCGCATGAGCCCGGAAACCTATGCCAAAAATATAACCCTTATTGAACAAATCCCGCAAGTGGAAGCGGCTGCCCCGCATATTTACGGGCAGGGGATTATTACTCATGCCGGGCAAAGTTTAGGGGTAATTGTGCGCGGGTTGGACCCGCAACAAGAGCAAAAAATCAATAATTTAACCGACTCTTTGGTAGAAGGCAGTTTTGAACCAAAGGATTGGGATGCCTCTTTCCCGGCGCCTTTAGTATTGGGTACGGAATTGGCCCAAAATATGGGGATTGACGTGGGGGAGGAGGTAGTGCTCATTTCCCCGCAGTCTATTTCCACATCTGCCGGGATGTTTCCCAAAATGAAAAAATTTCGCGTAAGTGGTTTGTTAAAAACCGGATATTACGAATTTGATAACACCATTGCTTACACTCTTTTACCACACGCCAGCGATTTTTTGGGCCTTGCCCAAGGCACTACCGGGGTGGCAGTGAAACTACACAACATCAATGAGGCTGAACAGATAGCGCAAGAAATTGACGAAAAATTAGGATACCGCTATTCGGTACGCACGTTTGCCCAGTTAAACAGTACGCTTTATGCGGCTTTAAAGTTAGAAAAAACGATGATGTTTATTATTTTGTTCTTAATTATTGGCGTGGCTTCGTTAAATATTGCCAGCAACCTTATTTTGCTGGGAACCGAAAAACTGCGCGATATTGGTATTATGCGTGCCATTGGGGCCAGCCCGCAGATGATACGCCGTATTTTTATGTGGGAAGCCATGGTAATTGCCACATTGGGGATTGTATTGGGTATCTTGTTGGCTTGTTTGTTATGTTGGATTATTGCTACTTTTGATATTGTGGAATTACCCGGCGATATTTACTACCTAACCAAAGTGCCAGTTCGCATGCAATGGGGCGATATTTTGGCCGTGGTAGGGGGTAGTTATTTGATTTGTTTTGTGGCGGGCTTATACCCGGCATTGAAGGCGTCGCGCGTACATCCTACCGATGCTATACGGTACGGTTAATATGATTGATATTAAGCACTTAACTAAAATTTACGGCCAAGGGCAAGAAAATTTATGCGTATTAGATGATGTTTCTTTGCACATTACGCGCGGTAAATTTACGGTATTATTGGGGCCCAGTGGTTCGGGTAAGAGTACGCTACTTAATCTAATTGCCATGCTAGATATGCCCACCGCGGGCAAAATTACTGTAGATGGTATTGAAATTACTGCCGTTAAGAGCGAAGCCGCCCGCGCTAAGTTGCGGTTGCACAAAATGGGGTTTGTATTTCAATTTGACGGGTTGCTGCCGGAATTTTCACTCTTAGAAAATGTGGAAATTCCCTCCCGCATGCTAGGTAAACCCAATACGGCCCGTGCCCGGGAACTGCTTACGCGCTTTGGACTGGGGAAGATGCTACATAAGCTCCCGGCGGATTTATCCGGCGGGGAAAAACAACGTGCCAGTATTGCCCGTGCGCTTTGCAACCGGCCGGTACTGCTACTAGCTGATGAACCCACCGGCAACTTAGATGCCCAACGCAAGTTGCAGGTATTTGAAGATTTTGCCCGCATGAGTCGGGAGGAAGGACTTACGATTTTAATGGTTACGCATGATGCACACGCCGCCGATTATGCGGATGAAGTGTACACCCTGCAAGACCGGCATTTACTAAAAACAAGGTAGTTTTATGAATCCGATTATTGAAACAAACATGGCACTTACATTCATTTTTGTGTTGGCGGTGGCATGGTTTTTCTTACACAAATATTCCCAGCGGCCATTTGATAAACTGCTTAAACGCGCCAGCGCCGGCGACCAGCAAGCCCAGTACGATTTGGGGTATCTGTATTATTGTGGCAAGCAAGTAGCTCAAGATTTTGAACAGGCCTTCAATTGGTTTGATATTGCTGCCCGGCAAGGTAACGTGCGTGCTATGGTGGCTTTGGGTGGACTTTATAACGAGGGCAAAGGCTGTGAGAAGAACCCCCTCAGTGCCTTTTATTGTTACCAGCAAGCCGCCAAAACGGGGGATTTTGAGGCCCGCGTTAATTTAGCGGTGTGCCACATTAAAGGGATTGGTACAGAAGAAAACCCCGCTAAAGGGGCGGAAATTTTACAACAAGCGGCTGACGAACATAGCCCCCTGGCCCAAACCTTATTGGGGGACTTATACGAACGAGGATTAGGCGTGGAAAAGAGCGAAAAAGAAGCCATGCGCTACTATGTAATGGCCGCCAAACAGGGCGAGCCGCTTGCCAAACAGAAACTTCAATCTTTCAAGAACTAATAAAAAAGCCGAATAAACCCGTCTTTTTTGCAAAACGGTATCCGTCTTATAGTATTTCCAGTGGGGCAAATTTAAGCATAAATGTCCGTCGGGTGGTGTTGCCAAACAGCACCGTTACTTTGGTGCGGTCTGCACTGCCGGTAATTTGCACAATTTTGCCCACCCCAAAGACTCCGTGCTTTACCTGCACACCTACCGCCACGCCGTCAGCATTTTTGGGTTGCGGCGTAGCCGGGGGGGGCGTTGCGGAATGAGGTTTGGCGTACAAAGCACCCACGCCGTATGAACGGGGAGTGGAGGGTTCGTCGTCCCAATCCAAGGTGGGTTCAATTTCATACCCATCTTCATCATATTGTTTTTGAAAACGGCTTTTGCGAGCGTAGCCCGAAAAATCATCATAGCGGCTACCCCCACCACCGTAACTACCCGAAAATTGGCGTTTGCGTTGGGAAAAACGCTCATAATTCCCGCCACTGTAAGAGCTGTTGCCTCCCCAGTTAAACCGCGGTTGCTGAGGGGTCCGGGCCTGCAGTTCTTCCTCGCTCACCAGTCCGCTTTCAAACAAAAAGCGAGAGGGCGGGTTTTCTTGCACTTGGCCAAACTTGCGCCGGCGCTGGGCATAGGTTAAAAAGAGTTTTTCTTTAGCACGGGTCATAGCCACATAACACAGGCGGCGTTCTTCTTCGGTGTCGTCCTCGTTATCACAGCCAATGGGGAATAAATTTTCCTCAAGTCCCGTTACAAATACGTTGTTAAATTCCAGCCCTTTAGCCAGGTGAACCGTCATCAGGGTAACGGCACCGCCCTCACCGGCTTGGGAATCATCCTCGCCGGATAGCAAAGACACTTCTTGCAAATAATCGGCCACGCTGGGTTCTTTTTCTGCGCGTGCACAGCGTTCTTCATATTCTTTTACTGCGTTGATTAACGCATCCAAGTTTTGTAACCGTCCTTCAGCTTCCGGGTCTTTCTCCAATTCGGCCTTCACGCTATCCAAGTAGCCGGACTCATTTAAAATTTTATGAAAAATATCCGCCGGGGCAGTAAGTAGCATATCCCCACGCCAATTTTCAAACAGTTGCACCAGTTTTACCGCGGCCTTGATAGCTGCACTGCTCAGCCCGGGTACATACGCGGCTTTTTGCAACGCTTGGTATAAAGGGATCCGTTGTTCCTCCGCATAGGCCAACAAGTGTTCTTGTGCTACTTTGCCAAGCCCGCGTGTAGGGGTGTTGATAATGCGTAATAAACTCACATTATCGGCCGGGTTAATGAGTAACCGGGCATAACACATAATGTCCTTAATTTCTTTACGGTCATAAAACCGCACGGTACCAATTAAGCGGTACGGGATTTGGTAACGCCTAAACGAATCTTCAAAACTGCGGCTTTGGGCGTTGGTACGGTAAAAAACGGCAATATCTTTTAAGCTTTCTCCCTCTACATCTACCAAAGATTTGATATTTTGGCTGACCCAGCGTGCTTCGTCGCCTTCGGTTTGACAGGCACGTACGGTAATGGGTTCCCCGGCGGCTTTATCAGTAAAGAGGTTTTTATCCTTACGTTTTTTGTTTTTGGTAATCAGGTGATTGGAAGCCTCCAAAATGGCTTTGGTAGAGCGGTAGTTTTGTTCCAGGGTAATAATTTTGGCGTCCTTAAAATCTTTTTCAAATTCCAAAATATTGCGGATATTGGCCCCGCGCCAGGAATAAATGCTTTGGTCCGGGTCGCCCACTACGCAAAGTTTGCGATGTTTGTCGGCCAGACACTTGGTAATGAGGTATTGGGTGCGGTTGGTGTCTTGGTATTCGTCCACTAAAATATATTGGAAAAATTCTTGGTAGTATTCCCGCACATCCGGAAAATCCCGCAGCAGCACCATCGTTTTAACTAGCAAATCTCCAAAATCTAGCGCGCCTGCTTCTTTTAGTTTTTGCTCATAGCGGCGGTAAATTTCGGCCGCGCGGATTTTACCGTCCAGGCCCGAGGCAGTGGCTTGTTGCATAAGCCCGTCGGGCGATACCATATCGTCTTTGGCGCGGGAAATAATGCTGACAATTTGGTTGACCTCTTTTTTGGGCTCTTTTACGCCCATTTGCTCTAAGAGTAGGGAAACGACTTTCTTTTGGTCGCTATCATCGTAAATAGCAAAATCTTTGGTAAGCCCCAGTTTTTCAGCATTTTGGCGCAAAATACGCACACCAAACGAGTGAAAGGTATGAATCCACACCCGCCGCCCGGCACCGGGAACCAATTGTTCCACGCGCTCGCGCATTTCCCCGGCGGCTTTGTTGGTAAATGTGACGGCCAAAATGCGCGAAGGGTTGTACCCGTCTGCGATAAGTTTGGCAATTTTAGTAGTTAACGTTTTTGTTTTGCCCGTTCCCGCGCCGGCCACAATAAGGCACGGTCCGCCGTCGTAGAGGGCGGCTTCTTTCTGTTGCGGGTTAAGGGTGTTAATAGCTTGTTCAATGGTCATTTTAATTTTTTCTTCTTATTTTTAGGTAAATCTTGCACTACTTTGAGCCCCTTGACTGCTTTACCAACACCAATAGATAAAACCACAGAACCTATCAAAATATAACCTACAAAGTAAAAAAAGAGCAACGAACCAACTGTATGATGCCAATAAGCATTAAACAGAGCAATAACCAGGAAAAGACCAAACATTAAAATGGCTATAAACAAGGCCAAAATAAGTAATAAAATATCAATCCCGTATGCGGTCAATAAGGTTGCCAGGGAACGATTCCCGACAACTTGTAAATGGAAACATTTTTTGCCCAACGTTTTCCCCCAGCAACTCTCACATTTAGCAAAATAATACCAATTCACTAAAAATGCTACCACAAACAGAAAATATGGTTGCCCCAAATACAAAGGGAACAAGCATCCTATACAAATAGAAGTAACTAACAAATCAATAGAGTACGCACCTACATCTTGCCAAAGTCTAGATTCTTGAAATGTAACCTCTGATTGTTTTTTCACATTCATTCTCCTACTTTAGTTTAAGTTGCACAAACGTTTCTATGTGCTCGCTGTGCGGGAAGAAATCAAACGCTTCCACGTGCAAAATCTCGTAATGCTGCGTGAGCGTTTTGAGGTCTGTTGCCAACGTCACGGGGTTGCACGAAATGTAGAGCACATTTTCCACGCCACTCTCTGCCACCGCCTTACATGCGCGCGGGTGCATACCGCCGCGCGGCGGGTCTAAAATAATCAGTGCGTTTTTGCGCTCAATAGGTTGCTCACGCACAAAATCTTCCACGCGCGCGCAAAAAAATTGCACGTTTTGCACGCCGTTTAGCTTGACGTTTTCAATGCCGTTGTAAATGGCGGGCGCGACGGACTCTACGCAAATACTTTGCTCGCACAAGTCCGCACACGAGAGTG
>JAZLAA010000058.1:0-11825 GCA_045612945.1 Elusimicrobiaceae bacterium | reverse complement strand
CATTCTAAGCGGACTTATGAGTCAAACCCCTGTTTCGTTTCAACGCCGCACCATTTTTATTAAAAAAGGGTTGCAGGTGCGTTACATGTTGCTTATTGTCTGCAGTGTGCTATGCGGTTTAGCTATTATGACACTGGAACTTACCGCTACGCTTAACGATTTGTTTGATGCTTACCCCGTGCTGGTGCAGCCGGTGTATGATGAGTTTATTCCTATCGTGTCTAGTTTCTTCTATAAAATCGCCATTTATGTATTGTTTGTGGTGCTTATTTCGGCCATTTTATCGCACAAAATGGCAGGTCCGGTTTACCGTTTTGAGCAAACTTGCAAAGCTATCGCCAAGGGAGATTTTTCCCAACGGGTACATTTGCGTAAGGGAGACCGCCTCATGGAGTTACAAACGGAATTTAACAAAATGATGGACGTGATAGAAGACCGTCTTAAAAATAAACCTTTACCATGAAGAAAATACTATTAATTTGTACCCTTTTAATGTCTGCGGCCGGTGCACAAGCCCAAAGCAATTATGGGCTTAATTTTTCCAGCCTAGTAAGCGATAACCTCACATTGGAAAGTGCTATTCGCCTGGGCCTTGAAAACAATTCGGAATTTTTAACTGCCCAGCAGGAAATTGCCATTGCCGAGCAAAAAGTGAGCGAAGCCAAGTTCCGCTATTTGCCGCAATTTGCATTGCAGGGTACGGCTTCGTGGTATGACGCGCAAACTCCTATGATCTTGACCGATGGTATGGCCAACCGTTACTTGCCGGCTACTAACACCTTGGATAACGATCGTTTTTACGGGGTAGGTGTAAGTGCTACGCAGTACATTTACTCCGGTGGTCGCATTAGCAGTGCGCTTAAGACGGCGCGGGCTAATTTGAAGCAAGTGCAAAGTCGTTATGCCACCGTAAAAAATGCTACAGTGCTGGATATTAAAAAATCGTTTGTCCGCTTACTCTATGCCCAAAAAAATGTTGATTTAACCGAACAAGTGTACAAATCTACCCGGCGCTGGCTACTCTCGGACAATGTATGGACGAAAATCCGCCAGAAAGCCCTTTTAAGCCACTTGCAAGCGCAACGTAATGAAGCCCAAAGTGAGCTGGCTAAAGCACGCTTAGGGATGTTAGCCAGTTTAAATAAAGAAACGAATGCTCCCTTGACGATAGCGGGCAACTTGGAACCGGTATGGGTAACGGGGGATGCGGCACATTTTCAGTTGTGGGCCACGGAATTTCGGCCCGAGCTTAAATCCGCTATTTATGCTTTAGAACTGGATAACATCGCCATTGACTTGGCCATTTCCAAGCGCTATCCGGATATTTTGTTAAACGCTTCTTATGAGAGAGTGGGGGATAATAGCTTAGAAGACCAAAATAAGCAAATTTCATTGGCCGTACGTCTGCCAATTCCTTACACTTTCTCCCAACAAGTAAACCAAAAGAAAGCCGAGCAGAAAAAAAGCACCCTGCGCCGTGCGGCTATGGAAGATAAAGTGCATCTACAGGTAGCTGCTAGTTTTGAACAGATGATGTTTTGGCAGCAAGAAGTACTCGCTCGCCAAAAAACCTACCAAGAATTAGACGAGATAATACAGCCTGCGCTTAAAACTTCGGGTCGGGCGGGTATTGGGCCCTTAGAGGCCTTGCAGGCCTACTTGAAAGCCGGGCAGGATTACCTGCAAGCCCTGCGTGAAAATCATATTGCCAAGGCGGAATTGGAATGGGCTATTGGCAAGGATTTATAATGAAGTCCTTGCGTGTGTTGGCGTGTATGCTACTGGCTTTCACAAGCTTGCCTCTTTGCGCGCTTACGCCTCAAACTGAAGATGAAATTTTACGTGACTTTATGTGGCAACGGTTTACGAACCTACCGTCAAACCAGCGCCCCCAAGTGGGGCTTGCGCTGTCGGCAGGTGGGGTACGCGGGTTTGCCCATGTAGGGGTGTTAGAAGTCTTAACCAATGCCCGGATGCCGGTGGATAAAGTAGCCGGTACTTCTATGGGGGCCGTGGTGGGCGGTTTGTATGCGGCGGGGTTACCCCCTGAAAAACTGTGGGAAATAGGTGACCATATTACTTTGGATACTATCACGCCTGATTTTAATACTATGGGCTTTTTGAGATTTATTTTTGCCCGCAAGCTACCCTCGTCGGCCAATTTATCCAAATTTTTTGAAGAGCAACTGGGCGATAAGCAGTTTGAAGAGTTGTCAATTCCGTTTACATGTTCTGCTATGGATGTAAAAACCGGAGAACGGGTTCTTTTCAACACCGGTCCGCTGGCTATTGCCGTACGGGCTAGCATGAATTTGCCCGGCGTGTTCGAGCCGGTTGAGTATCGTCACCGTGCCTTGGTAGATGGGGCCGTAGTGGATTACTTACCTGTAAATAACGCGCGTAATATGGGGGCAGATTATGTGATAGCCTCTGTCACCCCGTTTGATTTTTCCTCTAAAACACCTACTACTATTTTGGGGTACGTCAACCGCGTCAACGATGTGCGTGCCGCCGCAATGATTGAAGAATCTTCTCGCCAGGCGGACTTTGTGCTTACTAACCGCGTGTTGGGCACCGGTACGTTGGAGCTTAAAAAGTTGCACCAAGCGGGGGAAGTAGGTATTAAAGAAGCCTATTCTAAATTAGGAGTGTTGCAGGAAGACCTCCTGCTATTTGCCTTGCCTTATGTATTTACGAAATAGTTTGCTCATATTGTGTGTTGTGTTGTGTGTAAGCGGGTGCTCTGTTGGCTTTTTAGGGCTTGCCCCAGTGGGCGACCGCAAAGAATATACCCGCGCGCGCGATTTATACGCACAGCACCAATACCAACAAGCTGTTAATGAACTGACTGGTTATATTTACAAAACAGATAACGTTAAACGCCGTGAAGCCCGCGCCTATCGTCTTTTAGGTATGAGTTACGAACAGCTGGGTCAGTTCCACAAAGCCTTGGAAGTCTATGCCGAAGCCTTAGAATTTCACCCCCGTAACGTGCCGCTCTTGGTGGCAGCGGCCGGTTTGTACCAACGCTCAGGCCTTACAGATAAATCCCAAGAACTTTACGACCGTGCCTTAGCCGAGGAACCTGATAATTTGGAAGCCTTGGCCGGGCAGGCGGAAAACTACCGCTCATTTGGATTTTTTTCCAAAGCGCGTGCGTATTATGACCATTTTTTTGCGTTAAATCCGGCGGCCGAGCCGGTGTACCGTGCCCGTTATGCTACTACATTTTTAAACCAGCACAATTACGAACAAGCCTACATTCACATTACCATGGCCCTCATGCAAGACCCGTCTGTGGCGAACTATTGGCTCTTAAGTGCCAAAGCGGCGTATGGGTTAGGCCGCACGCAAGAGGCGCAGGCTAATCTTCAAACTGCCCTTAGCTTGGAGCCGCAACGTATGGACTTGCAACTCTACCAAATTATTGGCTTGTACCAGGCTGGGCAGTACGCGCAAGCTTTGCAAAAGCTCAAACCCTTTTTAGCTACAAATCCGGATAGTGCCCTAGGGGTTTTGCTACAGGCGTAAAATGAGTGGAAACTGGGTCAAAAAAATGTCGCACGCAAACACCTTGCCCAAGCGGCTGAGAAAGGAGGAAATTCCTTTACCGGCCGCGTAGCTGCCAAATTGCTTAGCCAGTGGCAATAATCATGAACCTACAATAACCGTGAAGGACAAGTCGTGCTAGACCAAAGTTTCGCACTTGGTTTTTTCTTTACCGGCCACCTATAAAATAGAGGAGTTTTCCTTATACGGCTACCACGCAGATATTTAATTTATTGGCCAGTTCAAGGGTTTCTTCCAAGTCCATCACCAATGTTTTTTGCGCTTCAAAGGCTAACACGGAAAACCCTGCTTTATGTAGATTTTTTAGCGTACCTTTACCCACCACCGGTAAATCGTAACGCATATCTTGGTTGGGGCGCGCGGCTTTTACCACCGCTACCACACTGTCTTTTTGGGCGGATTTTTTGTAGAGTTCGCCGGCACGGGCGATACAGCGGTCGGTTCCTTCCATACCTTCTACCGCAATTACAGCCTGCTGGCTTACTACGCAGGTAAGCCCAATATCTAAGGCGGCTATTTGCTTGGCAATATGGAAACCGTAGTCAATAGTTTGTTGCTCTTGTGCAGTGGGTTGGCGTTTGGATAACACGCCCTTACCCGGAAAGAAATCTTCTAAAAACAAGGCGGAGTTTTCAAATAAAATGCCCTCTTTGGCACATTCTTCAATCAAGCGCGAAAGGATGTGTTTCGTTTGCATGCTTTTTAAAGAAGCCAAAAACGCAAGCCCCCGTTTGTCGGGCATCAAATTACTGAAAATAGACGTATGTTGCACGCGCCCGGCCATCACCACAGAGGTAACGCCGTGTTCTTTGAAAAATTGAATTCCTGCCCCTAGCTGTCCCAACCGGATCGTTGTAAAGGCGTTGCAGCAGTCTTGATAATCGGTCTTGCAGGCGTTTCCTTTAAGCCCGGCCACAAATACCTCATAGCCGCGGGCACAGGCCTTGCGAGCTACGTACACGGGCATTTTCCCTTCCCCGGCAATAAGCCCCAATTTAGGAGGGTTATTCTTCGTCATGATCTTCCCGCATGGATTTCTTAGCCGGTGTTACCCCACGCTGGCTAGCTCGGCAAAAGTCAATTAAATGTTGCACTTCTGCCCCGTGTGGTGCGGCTTCTAGTTGGGCCATGGCTTCTTCTAAGCGTTTACCGCTTCTAAACATTAGTTTAAACGCACGTTTTACTTCTAAAATTATACTTCTGTCTAGCCCGGCACGGCGCATACCTACAATGTTCAGCCCCACCAATTTGGCGCGTTCGCCTTGTGCAATACAATAGGGGGGCACATCCAGCGGAGCCATCGCCCCGCCAGAAAGCATCGCCATCGTGCCAATGCGGACAAATTGGTGTACACCCACCATACCCGACATTACCACTCGGTCCTCAATACGTACATGCCCGGCAATACCGGTGCTGTTGGCTACAATACAGTTATTACCCATATGTACATCGTGTGCAAGGTGTGAGTTGGCCATCAGTAAGTTGTTATTGCCCAGTGTGGTGGGTTCATCTACAAAAGTGGAGCGGTGAATGGTTACGCACTCGCGGATTTTATTGCCGTTACCCATGACTACGCGGGTATGTTCGTCCTTGTATGATAAATCTTGTGGTTTTACACCTACGAATGCACTGGCAATCAGTTCGTTATTATCGCCCATCGTGGTATTTTCAATCACGCAATAAGGGCCAATATGATTGTTTTTTCCAATTTGTACATCTTCTCCAATAATCGTATAGGGCCCGATGACCGTAGAAGGGTCAATTTTTGCGGTAGGATGAATGATAGCTGTGGGATGTATGTTAGTCATGACGTTCTCCTAAAATAAAATTGAGTATAGCTTGCGCACAGAGTTTTCCGTTTACATACGCTTCGGCATAAATTTTAGAAATTTTGCCCAGCCTTAATACTTCAATAGGCATTTGAAGCGTATCACCGGGGCGGACAATACCGCGGAATTTAGCTTCTTCAATACTTAAAAATAGCGGAATGCTCCCTTCCTTTTTGGCTACCCGGCTCATTAACGCCCCTCCAAACGCTTGGGACATACTTTCCACCACCAGTACCCCGGGCATAACGGGCCGACCAGGGAAATGGCCTTTAAAGTAGTATTCGTCCGCACGCACGGCGTGGATGCCCATATATTTTTTGCCGTCCTCCAGCACGCGCACTTCATCTACCAAAAGAAACGGCTCGCGGTGTGGAATTGATTGTTTGATTTGTGTTTGGGTAATGACACTTACCACCGGCAAGTTCAGAAAGTTTTTTAAATCCTGTTTACAGCTCATTTTTCCTCCGCATTTGCTAGTAAAATTTTAGCAAAAATTACATTGTGTTTGTGTCCGCCGCACTCACAGCGGATGTTTAGTGGCGGTAGTTTTCGGCCGGTGAGACTAATATCGCCAATTAAGTCTAAGAGTTTATGGCGCACTGGTTCATCCGGGAAACGACGTTCGTTGATAAATTTATCCTTGCCAATGATGACGGCGTTTTCCAAGTTGCCGCCTTTGGCCAAGCCATGTGCCTTTAAGAATGCCAGTTCTTCTTCAAACCCAAAGGTACGGGCGCGGGCAATTTGGGTAATATAATTTTGGGGTGTAAACTCAAAACTATATTCGCTATGAGCCAAGAGCGGGTGTTTATGGCGGTAAACAAAGGTAAAGGTTAGTTTGTTCGCGGGTTGTGCGCTGTAGCAAATGTCCCCGCAGGCATAGGTAATTTGTTGTCGAATGGCCAAGACGGGTTGTTCGCTAGCTAAGTCTGTAAGCCCGGCTTTTAGTAAAGCTTCCACGTACACATCGCTCGCTCCGTCCGTGACCGGTGGTTCCGGGCCGTCCATTTCCACGCACACATCGGTAACGCCTAACGCGTGCAAGGCCGACAGCACATGCTCCACCGTCCATACTTCGGCGGTAGCGTTTTTTAAATTGGTGCCACGTAACGTAGAACCTACGTTACTAACGTGTGCCAAAATGGGTTGCGCACCCGGCAAATCGGTACGCAAAAAAGTAATGCCATTATCTGCGGGTTTAAAGGTAAGGGTAGAGGCAACCCCGGTATGTAGGCCTACGCCGCTGACAACGGCAGTGGTAGTAATCGTTTTTCGCATAAGTTATTTTCCTAATAATTTTTTAAGCCGCCCCCACACAGACATTTTGGCAAGGGAGGCGCGTTCTTTTTGAAATTGTTGAAATTCTTTGTACATTTCCGGCAGTTTTCGTAGCACTACTTGTTGTTTAAATGCTTCGCGCTGGGGTATAGCCGGATAGCCAAAATACGTTTGCCCCGCTGGGATAGAGCCAATAACGCCCGATTGGGCTCCCACTTGTACGCGGTCGCCAATTTTCATATGGCCGGCCAGCCCCACCTGCCCAGCTAAAATAACGCCATTTCCAATATCGGTCGTACCCGCTACGCCTACCTGTGCACAGCAAATAGAACTCATGCCTACGGTCACATTGTGGCCGATTTGCACCAGGTTGTCAATTTTTGTATTGTCACCAATTACAGTACTGGCAATTTTAGCGCGGTCAATACAGGTATTGGACTGAATTTCCACGTCATTACCAATTACCACGTTGCCAATTTGGGGGATTTTTTGGTGTCTGCCTTCGTGGAAGGTAAATCCAAACCCGTCCGAGCCAATTTTGGCCCCGGCTTGTAAAATGACATAGTCTTTAAGTATGCACTGCTCACGGATGACGACTTGCGGATAAATAAGGCAGTTCTTGCCAATATGCACGTCTTTACCAATATAGCATTGGGGAAAAATAACGGTGTTGTCACCTACAACAGCTCCGTCTTCAATAACGCTATACGCCCCTACCGATACGTTCGCCCCCAGCGTAGCTTTGGGGCTAATCACCGCTGTAGGGTGGATGCCAGGGGTATATTTGGGGGTTTGTGCGTCTACGTGTTTCATCAGCAAAATAAACGCCCATTCCGGGTTATCTGCGTAGAAAAGCACGCCCTTAAATGGCAGTGCTTGGCCTTTAGCGGCTGCCGGCACAAACACCGCTGAAGCCTTGAGCTGGGCCAGCAGTTCAGGTTTATCTAAGGACGTCACATAGCACACCCCACCTTCGTGTGCGTTTTCCAGCGAGCATAACGCCGTGATCTGTACGTCGTCTGGTGCGCTGGCTTGGGTATGGGTAATTTGGGTAATTTGTGCAATAGACAAGGGTTTCATAAGTACCTCTATTTTCCGCGTTTGCGGTATTTCTTTGCTTTTTTCAAGCGGTTAATAAAATCTTTAGTTACGTTTATAGGCTTCTGCCCATATAATACTTCATTTTTACGTACTACAACACCAATGTTACGTTTTTTAGCGAAGGATTTGATTTCCTGGTAAATATCCTGTAAAATTTCCTTCACCTCTTTTTCTTCCAGTTTTAAAATTTCTTCACGGGTGGTATATTTGTAATTATCTATAAAAAACTCTCGCTCAGCAATTACCTGTTTATTAGCAGCCAAACGCGCTTTAATATCTTCCATTTGGGCCGGCGTATTAAGCGGGCTTAACAGCAAGGTGTCCGTGCCGGCAAAGGTTAGGCGGTTTAAAATGTTGCCCAGTAATAACGTGTCGGCATCTTCGGGAGGGCGGGGCAGTAGCTCTTGTGCTTCTACCACTACGCGCTCGTAAAACGGTTTAATTTGCCTAAGTTGTGTAGCTAAGCGCTGGTTCTCTTGCGTAAGTACGGCAATCAGCTCTTTAGCGGTGTCCACTTCGTCTTCTTTGGTTAGAATTTTAAGGCGGATTTGTTCTTTAACAGCTACCGTGCGAGGGTGTGCATTAAATGCTTCGTCAATATCTATATAAGCTACCGTAAGGCATTTTTGAGGATTAGTTTCCTCCGGTTCTTCTTCCGGAGCTTCTTCCACCTCTTCGGTTGGTTTTTCAAGTGGACTGGACGTATTTTCGTTGGTCAGTGTAGAAGTTTTTGCCGGGGCAGCCTCTTTAGCTAAAATGGCGGCTACCACGGCGTTTTCTTCTTCACTTAAAGACAGGTCTTGCGCGCTGGCTACGCATGTACTAAATACCAAGACCCATGCCCAAATGTTTCTTTTCATAATTCCCTACATCATATTAGAAATGTTGAAATAGAAGTGGGAACGGTCTTCGTTGGGCCCGTGGTTAAGACCATACCCCCAATCTATACGAATCGGCAACGACGGTGTAGTCAGCCGTAAACCCACCCCTACGCCGGCCTTAAATTGGTTTTCATTCGGGCCGAGCGAAAAGTCCAGCTTAGAGGCATGATCCCACGAATTGCCCATGTCAAAGAAGAAGGCAAACTGGGCCATATTGCGCCGCCCTTCACGTGCCAACGGGAAGCGTAGTTCCGCGTTCATTACGTAGTAAGTAGTGCCTCCGTACTTAGGGCCAATTTCGCCGGCGCGTTCATAGCCACGTACGGTGTCCGCGCCACCTAAGAAGAACTTTTCGTAGGGAGGAACCTCTTCCGTGCGCCCGTAAGCGCGCACAGAACCTATTTTGTTGGAAAGCACAAACACAATGGGGTAGTTGCCGCCAATGTTTAGCACCGTGTAGTTAAAAATAGAGCGGGCGTTTAGGTACCATAAATCCAAATCTCCGCCCACGGGGCCGCCAGCTAATGCGACACCTAACGAGTTACGCCACCCGCGGGTGGGGTCCCATATATTGTCGCGGGTATCAATAGCAAAATCTGTGCTGACGGTGGACAGATTGGTGCGTCCTTCCTCAATGCATGTACCCGGTTCTGAGCCAGGGCGGCATTTGAACATATCTTCCACGTCGTAAATATGAATGTTTTCAAACGAGTAGCCAAACGAAAGTTGGTAAATATCGTCATTAAAGCGCGGGCCCACTTTTACGCGCCCGCCGACGCGTTTCTCGGTATAGGCTTGGTTTTCGGTAGCGAAGGAACGGTAACGGCGCGTATTAAAGGCATCCACACCTAAGGACATGGGTTTATCGTCAATCCACGGGGTATACCAGCTAACGGTATAATCCAAAATTTCCTTTCCAAACAGGGTACGCACCGATACCCGCTGTGCCCGGCCGAACAGGTTGAGGTGGTTTAACGAAACTTCGCCGTACAGCCCGTCCATAGAGCTCATGGCAAGGCCGGCCGTAAACATACCGGGGCGGCCTTCTACGATATTAAAATCCAAATCCACTTTGTTAGGGTCTGCGGTGGGCTGGATATCTATTTGTACGTCGTTAATAAAGCCCAGATTTAAAATTTTGGTTTGGCTCCGCTTAATTTTGGCGTTGTCGTACAAATCGCCGGGGTGAATGGTAAGCTCGCGCGTAAATACGTACTTTTTGGTGTGTTCGTAGCCACTTACGTCCACGTGGTCAATGTAAAAGATGTGCCCTTCGGTGATGTCAAAGGTTAAATTTAAGAGTCCGTTTTTAATGTCTTTTACAGGAACGACCTGCGCTTGTAGGTATCCTTTGTCGGCATATTGTTCTTGAATAGCGGCAATGGTGTCATCAAAGTCTTTTTGATTGTAGCGTTGGCCAATACGGAAAAAGACCTGCTTATTAAGTTCCTGCGCGGTAAACACGTTGTTGCCTTCAAACGACACACGGCCAAAGTCTACCTGTGGGCCTTCACTCAAGCGGTAGGTAATGTTGGCTTGAGTTTTTTCTTCATTAAAAGAAATTTCAGGTTGGGTTAAGTTAAACTCGCTATACCCTTTGTTGCGCCCGTAGAGCATCATTTTTACCCAGTCTTTTTGTAAATTTTGCGGACGGAATACTTTCCCCGGGCGGTTGGAGGCCTTCTTCATAATTTTACGCACGGGTAGGTGAGGGGCTTCTTCGCCGGTGTCTAAGGTTAGTTCGTTTACGCGTACCCGCTGGCCTTCGTCAATAATTAACTTAACATACACCACGCCCAACTTGTCGTCTTGTTCCAATTCGTAGGCCACTTGAGCATTTACGTAGCCTTTTTCGGCGTATTTGGCGGTAATGCGCTGTAAGTCGCTTTGGAGTTTAAGTTCATTAAACGGGTCTTTTACCTTAAGTGTCATGGCTTGGGTAATAGCCCCTTTGCCCAAGTGTTTACGGCCTTGATAAGTAAGACGGTCAAAAATCGGTTTTTCCTTTACTAGATACGTTAAGCGGTGGCACGTGTAAGACACGCCGGACTCCTTGTCTTTGCGCGAACCCGCAATAGGGGTAATATCTATTTCTACCGAGTCAAAACTCCCCAACGCGGAAATATCTTGTACGTCTTCGGTTACGGTAAAGCGTTCGTAAAGTTCGCCTTTTTTGGCGTGGCCCGCTTTGGTAATGGTACGTTTCCGAATGTTTTTAGTTCCGTCTACGGCTACATTACAAATCATCCACGGACCGTTAGGATCTAATTCGGCGGGAGGTTCGCTCGCGCGCGCGTATGAAAAAAGGGTAAACAAAAGGCCGACAGTTACAGCACAAAAACGAGTGGAAAAAGTCATCATTCATCCCTGTTACGTCTAAAAAACCAAAAAGCCCGCACTACACACGCAGCACGGGCTTAAATTCGTCCAAAAAGATACTTATTTAGCCGGTCTTTTGGCTAGACCGCTTTTAATGCAACCCGTGCAAACATAGGCCGTTTGGGTTTTTCCGTCCAAAACGATTTTTTGCTTTTGCAGATTGGGTTTAAAGCTTCTTTTCGTCCGCATGTTGGAGTGGCTGTAAGAACCGCCGGAAACGGATGCTTTGCCACACACTGCACATTTATAAGCCATAGTATTCCTTCCTTAGTAAGATAAATTCGTTAACTTATTATAGCAATTTAGGGCGCGGGGTGTCAATTTACAGAAAAATCTCTGTGAGCAAAATTTCACTAAAAAGGCCCGCTTACGCGGGCCCGGGGTGGTTAACAAGCGTTTCGTGTATATCCAACATTTTCTAAGCCGTAACTGTTTATATCTACGCCACAAGAGCCATATATGCGATTCCACTTGTTTTGGGTGCTATTCCATACGGAGTTTAAAAAATAATCCGGCGCACCGGTGCGTCCGCTCCTTTTACGCATTGCTACGGTAAGAGAGCTTGCACCTGCGCTCACACAAATCTCCCGCGCATTGCAATATTTGTCTGAATCTTCATCATAAACAAACTGGGACGAATAGTCTATGTCCCCGTCAGTAAGCGGGTTAAACGTATCGTCTGTTCCCTTAGTAATGCGGTGCATTTCGGCGGCTTTTTCTAGATCGGCCAAAATGGTTTGCATTTCAGCGATACGGCTTTTTTCTACCGCTTTATTATACTGCGGCA
>JAZLAA010000057.1:0-6122 GCA_045612945.1 Elusimicrobiaceae bacterium | reverse complement strand
CATAAAATCTGCCCGTGTTAAGGTGCTACAAAGTGAAATGTGTTGGGGGCTTTTAAGTAGCCACGCTACTAAATTTTCTTCGGCGGCGGCCGGTTTAGACGGGGCAGCCTCCCCACCGGTTACTGCTGGGCGCGGGGCTGTAGTTGCCGAAGCGCGCTGGGTTTGCGCCAAACGCTGTAAAATGAGCGTTTCTTCAATGCCTAAGTGTTCGGCCACGTACTTGGCCCACTCACGCCGGACAATGGCATCGGGCTGTTTGGCTAAAATCATGCACAGCTCGCCCACAATCGTGGTTTTGGCCTGGGCAGAAAGCGGTTGCGCGTGGCGGGCAAGTTGGCGCTCCAACGCAAAGGCAATAAGCTCTTGGGCATGGGTTAAAATTTGTTCAAAACTTTCTTTGCCGTGTTTGACAATATATTCATCGGGGTCTAGTCCGTCCGGCAGAGAAGCTACTTTTACAAACAGCCCTTCTTCTATCAAAATAAGCGCCCCGCGCAGGGCAGCTTTTAAGCCGGCTTCGTCCGGGTCAAACAGTACCACCACATTTTGCGTATAGCGTTTTAAGAGTTTGGCGTGCTCGGCCGTTAAACTGGTACCCAGCGGGGCTACGGTATAGCAAACCCCGGCTTGGTGACAGCCAATTACGTCCATATAGCCTTCTAACAGCACAGCACGGTCCGCCTTGCGGATGGCCGGACCGGCAAAATTGAGCCCATATAACACATGCGACTTAGTAAACAATACCGTTTCGGGCGAGTTTAAATATTTAGGTTCCCCTTCGCCCAAAATGCGCCCGCCAAAACCCACCGTGTCGCCACGTTGGTTCCAAATGGGGAACATCAGGCGGTTGCGGAAATACTCGCGCAGACCGTACTCGCTCTGAACGCACAGCCCGGCAGTTTTTAAATCGGTTTCGGTGTAGCCGGCTTGCTTAGCTTCACGTATCAAAACCCCTGCCGCAGGGGAAAGACCCAGCTCAAAATGTTGGCAGGTTTCTTTAGTGAGGTGGCGGGATTTCACATACGCGCGCGCGTGTTCGCCAGCCGCGCAAAGTAAATGCTTATGATAGTAAGTGCGGGCAAAATCCAGCACTTTGCGTGCGTTGGCGCGGTGCTGTTCTTCGCTGGTCAATGGGCGGGCAGGCTCATAGGCGACGCCGGCCATATCGGCCAATTTGCGTACGGCCTCGTTAAAAGACAGGTTTTCCATTTTCATCACGAAGGCAAACACATCCCCCCCCTCTTGGCAACCAAAGCAATAGAAAAGCCCTTTTTCGCTACTACAAGTAAAGGAGGGTGTTTTTTCGTGATGGAACGGACAACACGCTTTGAACGTTTTTCCGGCCCGTTTCAAACCGGGCACGTACTGACGGATGACTTGCGCGATGTCTAGCTTGTCTTTAATTTGTTCTACAATGTCTGTTTTCACGCCTGCGCCTCTTTCAACAAGGCAAAACGGCAATAGCCCTTTTTACAAGGACTATTGCCGGGTGTGTTTGAAACTTAAAAGCGTCTGCGTTTGGTACGCCGGGCGCGACGTTGCGCTTCCTCGGATTTGAGTTTGCGTTTCACGCTGGGCGGAGTGTAGGTTTCGCGGCGTTTAATTTCGCGCAAAATACCGTTTTTTTCACATTCGCGTTTAAAGCGTTTGATCGCCTCTTCCAAGTGTTCGGCATCTCTTACTTTTACAAAAACCATTTATGTTCTCACCACCTTCTAGGGTCAGTAGGTTAAAATTGATTCCTATATATTATAGGTTATTTTGTGTAAAAAGACAATACAGTCATCCTGCAGGCCAGAGAAATCTTCTGCCTGCCATTAGGTGGAAGTGCAAATGGTCCACACTTTGCCCTGCGCCTTTACCGTTGTTGGTTACTAAACGGAAATCCTTTAAATCAAACTGCTGGGCCAGCTTTTTGGCTACCAGTAGGATATGCCCCAGGAGTGCGGCGTCTTGTTCATCCGCCTCAGACAAACGCGCAATGTGTTTGCGCGGGATAATGAGCAGATGGGTGGGCGCTTGGGGGTTTAAATCCTTAAACGCCACCACATGTTCATCTTCGTAAATCAGTTGGCTTTTGACGGAGCCGTCCGCAATACCACAAAATATACAGTTCATAAAAGTATTATACTAAACTTTCACCAATTGACACGTGGATATATTTCAGTTATACTATAGGTACAATTTAATCTGTTTTTGGAACCGTATGAAGAATACGGGGTGCTTTAAAAGCCCAAGCGAACTCCAAAAACAGCCGATTTAAGGCACCAAAGGACGGGAAGTCATGAGCCCCTCTTTTGGTGCCGAGTGCTTGCCTTTTATAGGGCAAGCCACGGCTGTTGCGTGTGGGACCGTTCGCTTGGCTTACCCGTAAGAGCCGTTTTTGTGTGGGTTTTCATAGACAGTTAAGTTGAATTTAATAAAAGGAGCTGTTTATGAAAAACAGAACAGGAGGGTTTACCCTCATAGAATTGTTAGTGGTAGTGTTAATCGTGGGTATTTTGGCGGCCGTGGCCGTGCCGCAATACCAAAAAGCCGTAGAAAAATCCCGCCAAGCAGAGGCGTGGGCGATGATTAAATCCCTTAATCAAGCTGCCCAAGTGGCTATACTGGAGGGCAGACTTGGTACTAGCGGTAGCTGGGAAGAACTACGGGGTAAATTGGCCGTAGAAGTAAATAATGATGGAATTACAAAAAATTGGTTTTATACCTACGGAAACCATATGGAAGGAGAGAGTGATGTAGCTCTCAAATCTTATGGAGCTGTGCGATACAGCGGGCCGTATGCTTATGGCTACGCTCTGACAATAGACAGCGACGGACAAAAATACTGCTGTACACAAACGGTAGCCACCTGCGCCAAGGTGGGACTGGAGGTTACTTCTCTTACCAGTGATTTGTACGGTCCGGGTAGCTCACCGTGTTTTCCAATTAAATAAAAAGACACAAAGGTTTTGACAACGGGGGGGCACACTCTGTGCCCCTTTTTATTTGGTATAATATAAATATCCTATTATTGGAGCGTTTATTTATGGCTAAAAACGACCTTACTACCCGCAACCTGATGTTAGACAGCTTGCGACAATACGCTAAAAACCGGATATCTTTTAACCTCATCCGCGAACATGACGCAAAGAATGAAATCCCTTTAGATATTTTAAAAGAGATGTATGACCACAATGTACTAGGTGTACATTTGTTGTTAATCCCCGAAGAATACGGCGGTTTGGGTGGCCAAACTACCGAAATTTACCGTATTTGTGAAGAACTGGCCCGCATTGACCTGGGCATTGCCACCGGCGTGTTTGCTACCTTTTTAGGGAGCGACCCGCTAAACGTGGGCGGTACGCCGGAACAAAAAGCCAAGTGGTTCCAAAAAATTGCACACGAAAACAAACTGGTAGCTTACGGTGCTACCGAGGCCGATGCCGGCTCGGACTTAGTTTCCCTGCGCACCCGGGCAGAGCATGTCGTCAAGGACGGCAAAGTGGTGGGTTATAAAATTACCGGCAGCAAAATGTGGATTTCTAACGGCGGCGTGGCCGATATTTACACCGTACTCGCCCTAGCACCCAGCGGGCCCAGCTGGTTTATTGTAGAAAAAGGTACCCCCGGTTTCACGCAAGACGCGCACGAAGACAAGCACGGCATCCGCCTATCTAATACGGCAGGACTCGCGTTTGATGAAGTATATGTGCCGGCTGAAAATTTAATTGGGTTAAAAGAAGGGCAAGGCTTCTTGCAAGCGCAAGCCGTGTTTGGCTACACGCGTTTAATGGTGGCTGCGTTTGGCTTAGGCGGCGGCGAACAAGCCGTAGAGACCGCCCTGGAGTATGCCCAACAGCGTATTCAAGCCGGCGGACCTTTGGCACAAAAACAAGGGTTTATGCTTAAACTGATTACCCCGCATTATGTGCGTTTTGAAGCAGCCCGCGCCTACATTGACTGGACAGCTAAACAGCTGGAAGTTAACAACCACGGACTGGCCACGGAAGGAGCCATTGCAAAACTTTACGCCACCGAATCGGGCAATAAAGCGGCGGAGGACGCCATCCAAGCCATGGGTGGGTTTGGCTACACCAAAGAATTTGCTGTAGAAAAAATTAAACGCGATGTAAAAATTACCTGCATTTACGAAGGGACCAGCGAAGTGCTGGAAATGACTATTTTCCGCGGACGCTGGCAGGAACATTTAAAATCGCGCGGGCAGTATTATTTGAACCAGGCCGCCGAGTTTGATGCTATCCACACCCAAAACCCACAAGTAGGTGCCGATAGCGTGGCACTCGGTTTTAGAGCGTTGGCGCGTATATTAGAAGATTGCCGCGTGAATAAACTAACCCGTCACCAATACGTTACCTTTATGCTGGGCGACCTCATTAGCGAAATGGAAGTGGCCGCTGTATTCACGCGCCAGTGTGCCCAAAAACTGGTAACTGAAGGAAGCCGCTTTGACATTACCTCGCTTTGTACCATGGCCCGCGTAAACGCACGGCAAAGTGCGTTTAAGGTGGCTAGCGAGGGATTGCGCCTTATTTTAGGCACCTGCCCCAACATTAACACCGCAGAACTCTCTCAAGCCGTCAACTTGGTAGGCATTGAAGATAAAATGCGCGGCCTTATTGACGATATGGATACGGTGTCTGCTAAATTACGGGAAATTTTCAAAAAATAGGACAAAACTATGAATATTATTGTATGCATTAAACAAGTGCCCGACTCTACCCAAGTAAAAGTAGACCCCAAAACCGGCACCCTCATCCGCGCGGGCGTGCCCAGCATTTTAAACCCTTACGACCACTTTGCGCTGGAAAAGGCCTTGGAAATTAAAGCCAAAACCGGGGCCAAAGTAACCGTGCTCTCCATGGGACCCGGTCAAGCCATTGCCGTATTGCGCTTGGCCTTAGCTTTAGGGGCCGACGAAGGCATTTTGCTTTCCGACCGCGCGTTTGCCGGCTCGGACACATGGGCCACTTCGTATGCGCTGGCTACCGCTATACGCAAAATCGGCCAGTACGATTTAATTTTGTGCGGGCAAATGGCTATTGACGGCGACACCGCCCAAACCGGCCCCGGGATTGCCCGGCAGCTTAACATTCCGCAAATCACATTTTGCACCAACGTGGATGCTTCGGGCAACCAAGTGGTGGCCAAGAAACTCATTGAAGGCGGCAAGCAAATTTTGCAAGCGGAAATGCCTGTGCTGGTTACCATGACGATGCCCGTGGACTACGCACCTAAATACCCTTCTTTTATGGCCGCGCATAAAGCGCAGGATAAGCAAACCTATACCTGGACAGCGGCCGACATTGGGGCAGATCCACAAAAGCTGGGGCTTAACGGTTCGCCCACGCGTGTGGACCGCATTTTCCCGCCGCCAGCACGCCCCAAGGGCGAGATGTTTGCCGCTTCCCCTGCTGAGTTAGCGGCTAAACTGGTAGAAATTTTGAAAAAGGAGAGTTTTGTCAAATGATTCAAGTAGCTCAAAATTGTGTTGGTTGCGGCAAATGTGTAGCCGCGTGCCCGTTTGGGGCGCTCTCTTTGGTAAACCGCAAGGCCACCCCCTCTGCCGCGTGCACCATGTGCGGCGCGTGTGTAAGCGTGTGCCCTGTGAAGGCGCTCTCTTTACCTGACACCGGAGCCGCTAAAAAAGATTTATCCGCCTACAAAGGCGTATGGGCATTTATTGAAATTTCCGACGACGGACGCAACCAAAAAGTGCGCCCGGTCGGCTTTGAGCTTTTGTCCAAAGGGCGCGAATTGGCTGACCGACTGGGGGAAGAACTTTGCGGCGTAGTGATTGGAGATAACGTACAAAATTATTTTGCCGAGCTTTCCCAGTACGGCACCGATAAAATCTACGCTGTCAGCGCGCCGGAGTACCACGCCTACAATACCCTGGCTTACGCCAACGCCATGATTACACTGATTAAAAAGTATAACCCCAGCGTGGTGCTGTTCCCTTCTACCTATATCGGGAGGGATTTGTCGCCGAGAATTTCATCCGAACTGTTTGTGGGTTTGACAGCCGATTGTACCGGGCTTTCTATTAAAGAGGGCAACCTCATTCAAACCCGACCGGCCTTTGGCGGCAACATTATGGCCGATATTAAATGCCCTGA
>JAZLAA010000056.1:0-5885 GCA_045612945.1 Elusimicrobiaceae bacterium | reverse complement strand
GTCTTTAAGCGGCCCGTCCCCGGTAAAAATAAAATACACATTTTTCATCCGTTGCAATACTTTATACGCGGCAAACACAAAGTGAAGCGGGTTTTTAAGCGGTTTGCAGTTAGCCAGTGCCAGCACCACTTTGGCGTCCGCCGGAATATGGAGCGAAGCCTTCTTGGCTACGGGGTCAAATTTTAAGGGTAAAATGGGGTTGAAATTTACCCCGGCGCGGATAATCTCGGTACGCACCCCTTTACCAATGCCCAATTCTTTGGCTTCATTGGCATTTTTGCGCGATACAAATACCAATACGTCCGTGCATTTTGCACAAAATTTTTCTATAGCCACAAAAAACTTAAAGTGCTCGGCCCCTTGTTCTTTGGCAAATCCTAACCCGTGGAACGTATGCACTACTTTGGCCTTGCGCCAAAAAACACGCGCCGCCAAACGTCCTAAAATACCGGCTTTGGGCGCATTGGTGTGGACAATGTCGGGCTTTACCTTGCAAAGCACAATCCCCAGCTGCACAAAGGCTATAAAATCGTGAAAAATATATTTGAGTTTAACATCATGTTTAAGCGCACGAATAAAATAAACCGGGGCCCCCAGTTGCTTGGCCTTAGCGTCTAAACGGCCGCCGGGGCCGGTGGCCAATGCCGGTTCAAACTGTTGTTTGTTAATGGTTTTCATGGTGGCCAGCACACTGGCTTGTGCGCCGCCTTGGTCCATACGGGTAATTATATATAAGATTTTCGTTTTTTCCATATTAGTTAATCATTCCTGTAGCGGTATTTAAAATGCGGGCCTGCGGAAAATAGTATTTAATAATGCCCATATAATCCGCCCCGTCTTTAGCCAGCCCCTGGGCGGCGTGTAAACAAAGCCCTTCCCCCAGGCCGGTATCGTACCCACGCACCAACACCCGCTGAATATTTTTCCCTTTGTAAAACGGTACAAGGTCAAAGAAATTAGAACGCACAGTTCCCGCCCCTAACAAAAATGCAATTTCTTGCGGGGTAGTGGCTTCATAACTGGCCTTGCTACCTTCAAAACGCATAGATAAAATCCGCCCGTTGGGCGAAAGGCGCAACGGCGTAAGGGCACGCAGTTTGCCAATACGCGACACATACGAAACGCGTTGTTCAATATCTTTGGCTTCAAACAAATAGACCCATTTGATAGGAGCCCAGCGCGTGGGGTCCTGCGGGCGGGAAAACAAATCCGCGGGCGGGTTGGAAAGCAAATATTTACTGACATTGGCCGGAGAAAAGACAAACCCAACCGCCGTATGCGTGTTAGCCGTTCCCCCGGCGGTAACTACCCCGCAATCAGCGTATGCACCGGCTTGGGCTTGGGTGAGACGGATATTGCCGGAGGTTTTAACCGCTTTCAAAAGGGCATTAAACACCAAGTTAATCCCTTTAAACTGAAATTGTGGGTCATTATCCGTGATATGGTACGGTTTAGCGGCATTAGCTTGCACGGTCTGCAACAGTGCCGAACGAAGCACCACTGCCAACGCGGTTAATGCAGCCGGGTGGGTAACATCTTGCACCTGGGCGGCCAGTAAAGCGGGTAATAAATCCTCGGCGTTTACTTCGTTTAGTAGCGTAAAACCCGAAGCGTTGGGCAGTACCCACAGGCGGCCTTTAAGTTCTTTGTCACTTAAATCAGCCGCAAAGATATTTTCCGCCGTTGCATTACGCACCAGCAATGTTTTATCTGTCTGCGTTAAATTGAGTACAAACGGGCGCACGGCCGAAAATTCCACTTGCCCTTTGGCGTTTTTAAAATCCACTCCGCCGGTTTGCGGGTTAAACTCAATTTGCTTTTCTACATAAGAAGGTGCTTTTAAAATTTCGCCGCGTTTTTCGTCGCTTACCACTACTGTGCCGGAAGCCATGACCTGAGCCCGCTGTAACGTTTGCGGGATTTGGCGGCGGTTGGCGTAGAGCGCCATTTTAACCACCTCGGACGGGGTAGATTTTAGTTCATGCACAATAGGTTGTTCCAGGCGCAAATAAAATAAATAGTCAATAGTTTTGGGGCCCAGTTCTTGGGCGTATTTTTTGACTTTTTGGGCCAGCTGCTCGTTTTGCGGGTCCAGGCTGTAGAGCGTAGCGTAATACTGCCAAGCACGCAGTTTGTTTTTATCTTTTTCGCTCAAGCGGGCAAACAACTCGGCGGCAGCATAGTTGTTTTCATCATGGGCTAAAGATTGCTGTAAAAACACCGGGGCCAACCCCTGCGCGGACTTATTTTCCCACGCAATACGCCCTAACATATAAGACACAAACGAAATAGCATACGGGTTTGAAACGTAGAGATATTGGAATTGTTCGGCGGCTTTATCTTTGTTGCCGCTAAAATAAAGGGCCAGGGCCGCCCCCAGCTTGGCGGAGGACACATACTCAAAATCCGCCGATAAATACAGCAAATGGTCAAAGGTTTCTCGGGCTTTTTTGTATTTGCCGGCACTAAGTAAAATCCAACCGCGGGTCAGCTCGGTAAAAGGGTCGTCGGGGTTTAATTTAGCGGCCGTGTCAATATGCTTAAGGGCTTGCTTAATAAGCCCGCGTTGCAGGGCCAGTACTGCCAGCTCCAAATTGGCCGCGGCGGCTACTTGAACGTCCGAAGAATTTTCAAAGGTTTTAAATACAAAATAGCAATCTTCCTGCCCGTGGGTGCAGGTGCGGGCGGCTTGTTCAATTTCGGGTGGTAAAGCATAGTTTAGTACGGTTTTATGAAGGGTTACTTCGTTTAGTTTGCTATCTGCTCGGCGGGCCGCAATAGCGGACTTACTGACCGTCTGTACCGGCGGCTCTGCCCCCGGGGAAACAACCTCCCCCGGCACTTGGGCCGTTAGAAAAACGGGCAACAATAAGACAGAAAATAAGGCGCGCACTCGCATACGTTTATTATACCAAATATGAACGCGTGCGGGCGCGCGGGTAAGAGTACCCCCGGCATAAAACCGGGGGGCACAACAAGCGTTACTCTACGTAACAATCTGAATCACCAGCTGCAGTAGCTCCTCCACTTACTGATATGCACCCGCTCCCGGTTGTGTGAAAACCTAACTTTTTACAACCCTCGGCACCATAACAATGTTTAACACCGTTACTAATACTTAAGTACGGCGCTCCGCCCTGTTCAGCTGTCGGTGCAAGAACGCCGTCTGCACTGTTGGCTATGTTATACCACCAGCCATTTGGCCCTTGAAACGAATATCCGGTAGCCCGGTTGCCGTTTTTATCCACAAACAACACATCCAACTCGTCAAACGAGTAGCCCGCGTTGTGGGTTCCCATTTCCAGGTTTTTGGCGGCCAGAGCCTTGTTTATGGCGTCTAACGTAGTCCATACTTCGGCCAAGCGGCTTTTTGTCACCGCTTTTTGGTACTGAGGCACGGCCACTGCGGCCAAAATGCCTACTATGAGCACTACTACCAACAACTCAATAAGCGTGAAACCCCGCCGGGTGTGTTTTGTTGTCATACTGCACTCCTGTTTATTAAGTTGCAATTTAACTGGTTGGAGTGCATAAAAATACGGCAATTACTACTGAGTTTGTTCAAGAGCCCCAATGGTAACAGCCGCGGCTTCCCGCTTTTAAAAAAAGCGGGAAACACTCGGCACACGCGGGCCGTCGCCTTTGTGTGCCTAAATCGGCTATTTTTGGACTTGAACAAACCTTTTGGTTTCCCAAAAGAGCTCCGTATTCTACACACGGTTCCAAAAACAGTTCAAATTGTACGTATAGTATAATAAAAAAAGACTGGTTAAACCAGTCTTTTTTATAGTGCGTTACCAAATACTTAGTTCCACAAGTTGAGCTTGGTTACTTTGTCCGCCCGGCGCACTTTGGGCTCACCTACCAACTCTTGGATAAACGCCTCGCACACAAAAATCTTGGTGCCCGGCAGTAAACGTCCGCCCACTACCTGGTGGTCTTTGTTGGCTAAGCTTACGTATGCATACACCATAGGGCGGTTATCTTGGATACTCACGTTACCCGTTAGATTGACCAGTTCTAGTTCTTCATCCAAAAAAGTTTTTTCAAATTTCTTTTTGGATTGGTCATAATACCCAATCGTAGCGTTAGACACGGCCCCCGTTACGGACACCGTTCCGCATTTCACTTGATTATCGTGGCAAAAATCAATGAGTTCTTCCAACAAATCTTTGCCTTTTGGAAGTTTAAATAAGTAGGTTCTTCCGGTTAAGTAAGGTCTTTCTTCTGCCATGTTCTTCTCCTCTAAAGGCTAGACCCAGCGGTCTGCCCGTTGTTTTAAATCCCGTGCATACGCGCAGATAGCGGCTAGCACGCCGGGAGTGTCCATTCCCGCTTCTTCGTACAATTTAGCTCCGGCCCCACTCCCCAAAAAACGCCCATTCTTATGCGGATAGAGGGAGTATTGGCGGCCAGCTTGGCTCAGTAGCCACGCACCCAGAGTAGGAAGGGTAAAATCCGTCAGCCCCATTGCCCGGTGCATAAACGCTGCCGGCACCAAAGCCTCTTGCTCAGCCACGGGTAAGAGCTCAAACAACTCGCGGCTGGTAACATAAAGGATATTTACATCCGGCGCGCGCCCGGCTAAAATTTCCGGCAGTACGCCCTCCACTACAATACGTCCAATCCCAGCCCCTTGTACAAATACAACCCCGGCCTGTGGGTCTTTGGCGCGGTGTAAATAATATACGCCCTTCAAAGCGGCCTGCGCGGGATCTACCCCCAATGCCGCACGGTTCATATACGCAGCCCCGGGCCGAATTACAAACGGGGCAAACACCGCGGGTTGCTTAGCTAAACTATGCGCCACCAGCGGCCAAATTTCATCTACTTCCAGCGGCGTGGCCGTAATACACGCCCCCCGCGGGAAATTACCTTGCACCAGTTGCAAACTTTGCGGGTCTGCATGGGTGGGGCCGTCTTCCCCGGTAGGCAAACCGGCATGTCCGTTAAACAAAATAAGCGTGTTTGGGGTGAGTCCTACTTCCCGTGCGGCTTGTACCCCAATGGCGTGGAGGCGGGCCGCCACATGGGCAAATGCTATAAAAGCCCCGTAGGAAG
Source organism: Elusimicrobiaceae bacterium (assembly GCA_045612945.1). Lineage (GTDB taxonomy): Bacteria > Elusimicrobiota > Elusimicrobia > Elusimicrobiales > Elusimicrobiaceae > Avelusimicrobium. The sequence goes on along the minus strand of JAZLAA010000056.1, from coordinate 824 downwards.
AATACACACCTACCTGTTTGCCAAAAGCGCTAATACCGCTACAAACCGCGGCCATGCCGTCCTCACAAATACCCCCCGTACTTAAACGGCGGCTGAGCGGATTAGAAAGTGCATTAAAATATCCTTCCGGGAAACCGTTACTGGTAGCCCCGGCCCCGGTAGAGCCGTACAAATCGGCCGAGCCCACCAACAGGCTCCCCCCTGTTTGTTGGTTCAAATGGGCAAGCACCTGGCCTAACACCCCGCGAGTAGTATAGGTAGTGCCGGGCTCAAACGTAAGGGAGGCCGGCGGGGTAGCCGGGCCCAGGTGGTATAAGGCTTGGCAATCCCCTAAACTGGGGCGCACGCGGCGGGCCTTGGCACCCAGCTGTTGGGCCGCCCAGCGTACCCGGTTTACCACAAACGGATAAATTTGGGCATCCTGCTGTAGCACACGGCGGATGACCAGTAAACTTTCCCAGTAGTATTTTTCTATATTTTCGGGGGTTTTCTCACCTTCAAAACGCGGGAATTTTTCGTTAAATGTTTGTTCAAATTCGGCCAACGCGCGGTAAAATTCGTCCGAGCCGAACTTATGCCCGCTACCGTGCGATGCCTTGCCCTCCAGGCCGTATCTCCACCCTTTTGTGGTGCGGTAAATAATAGCCGTAGGCTGATGGTTAGTAATTTCGCCCGCCAGCTTTTGAGCCGCCGCAATTTGGGCAAAATCGTGCCCGTTGGCTACATAAATGACGTTACAATCGTGGATACGGAATAATTGCATGGGGGTCCACTGTACGTATTCGCCGGGGCGGGTACCTTCGGCGGTGACGGCCTCACTTTCA
>JAZLAA010000055.1:0-3093 GCA_045612945.1 Elusimicrobiaceae bacterium | reverse complement strand
GCGTTGGTATCGCACACGGCTACCACCGGGATACCCAGCACGTGCGATTCGCGCACAGCGCCCATGGTGTCCACCGGGTCAATCACAAAAACCACGTCCGGCAGTACTTTCATATCGCGGATACCGCCTAATAATTTTTGCAAGCGGGCCAGTTCTTTGGTTAAGCGGCTGGCTTCTTTTTTGGAAATGGCTTTAAATACGCCCGAGGTTTCCCATTTTTCCAGCTCGTTCATCCGTTCAATGGATTTTTTGACAGTTTGGAAGTTGGTTAACGTCCCGCCGAGCCATTTTTCGCTAATGCAGTAGGCCCCGGCACGTTCTGCTTCCGTGCGGATAGCTTCTTGGGCTTGTTTTTTGGTACCGACGAACAAAAATTTAGCACCTTTTTTGCTTTCTTCTTTTACAAAAGCACAGGCTTTTTTAAGTTCTTTAGCGGTTTTTTGTAAGTCTAGAATGTGCACGCCGTTTCTTTCTCCAAAGATAAAGCGGCCCATTTTGGGGTTCCAGCGGGAAGTTTGGTGGCCAAAGTGCACGCCGGCTTCCAGCATGGCTTTCATAGATACATTACTCATTGTTTTTCTCCTGTGGCCGTGGCCTAAATTAGGGTAGAGGATACCCCGGGTGGCTGTGGCCTGGGTAACGTCGGCACGGGCTTGAATTTACGAACTTGTTGCGCTCTGCCGCTCATTTTACCTATGCAAATTATAGCAAAATTAAACGTAAATCACAACTGCAAAAATACTGGCAAAAAATCATTTCATTTATTATACTATAAGTACAATTTAATCTGTTTTTGGAACCGTTTAAGAAACGGAGCGCTTAGTGTAACCTAGGCTCAAGACAAGTCCTAAAACAGCCAACTGAGGCACAAAGTGACAGACCTTCGAAACCTGTTATTTTGTGCCGAGTGTTTGCCATTTTGATTAAAAAGGGCAGACTACGGCTGTGTATTTTGGGTTACTTGTCTTGGCTCAAATACGTCAGCCGTTTTTTATGGGTTTCATAAACAGCTAAATTGAACTAAAAACAGGAGGTTGTTTATGAAACAACTTAGTACCCGGCGGGGTTTCACGCTTATAGAGTTGTTAGTAGTGGTGCTAATAGTAGGTATTTTGGCCGCGGTGGCACTGCCGCAATATAAAAAAGCGGTGATGAAAAGCCGCTTAACAGAAGCACAAACGCTGATGAACGCAGTGGAAAAGGCCGTGAACGTATATGCACTGCAACACGGGGCTACTTCTTCTAGCACTCAAAATATTCTACTTGCAGACTTGGATGTATCCTTACCATCCGGTTTTAGTTGTAGTAGTTCCAACTGTCACTCTTCCAATGGGTGGTGGAGCTTTTCTGGCCAAATGAACTCAAGTGGGTGGCATATTGGGTGGCAGAGTTATAAAGTAGTTCCTGGAATCAATTTTGATGTGGGTGCAAACTATAATGTATCTACCAATCAAATGTCTTATACGTGTAGTATGGGAAGTGGTGGTGATAGCGAGTTGGGGATTGCGGCGTGTAATACGTTAGCCGGCAATGACCCGCGTTGGACTATCAGTTTACCTAGTGCAGGTTAGAGGCATAGAACAAATTAGCTAAATAAACACACCCCCGGTTATGCCGGGGGTGTGTTATTTCTAACTTAAACCTTCAATTAGAATCTTCCGTTTACAAAAATCATGGCCGGGAAATAGCCGTTCTTGGCAATATTTAACAACCCGATTTGTAAACCGTAGATGTCTTTGGCGTAGTTTAAGAAACCGAATTGCAAACCGCTTACGTGGCCTTCGTTCCAGTTCACAAAAGCAGCTTCTAAGCCGGTGGTGTTGCCTTCGTTATAGTTTACTAAACCCCACTGCACACCGATTACACGGCCTTGGGCAATGTTTACCCAGCCGCCTTGTAAACCTTGCATGCTGCCTTGGTTAATAGAAACTAAACCACCTTGAATACCGCGCATATCTTCACGGTTCACGGTTACCAAACCGCCTTGCAAACCGTAAACAATGTCAGCCGTACTGTAAATCCAGGCGGTTTTGATACCGCGTACTTTGTGAGCATCACCATAGATGAAATCATATTGCACGCCATCCACGGTTTGGGCTTTAGAACCGATACCCAAATCTAACCCGGTGATGTTGTGAATGTTGTTGGGAACGGCTACGGCCATATCGCCCCATAAGGACAATTTGAGAATGCCTTTATCCCCTGCAAAAGCAGGAACGGCTACTAGTACAGCTACTAACAATACAGCTAGTTTCTTCATGCTTTTTCTCTCTCCTTTATACAATAATCTGCAAACACGTTTTTTTGCAACCTACTACCCGTGTTTGGCAAGCCATTTCATTGTATCACTTTTGCGCAATTTGTACAAAAAAATCCGAAATGTTACAATATATATACTTCTTACATCTGCCAAAGGCACAAAACCATGCTGCGTAAATCCAAAAATGTAAAATCTGTTGCTAAGTTACGCCCCGGCGTGCGGGCGCAGCTGTTCCACTTAACCGGGCCCATGTTTCTAGAAATCTTGCTTTTAATGCTTACCGGGGCCACGGACGTGTTTATGCTTAGCCGTTTTTCGGATGATGCCGTAGCCGCCAGCGGCGTGGTCAACCAGTTGGTTTTTTTGGTGTGCCTAGTCTACATGATTACCGTGTTGGGTACGTCGGTTCTGTGTGCGCAGTACTTGGGGGCCAAACAGAAAAAAAATGTAGGGCAAGTTATCGGATTATCTTTACTGGTCAATTTTTTAATGGGCGTAGTAGTAAGCGTTGGCCTGTATCTCTTTGCGCCGCAACTTTTGCGCCTTATGGGGCTGAAAGATGAACTGTTTGGTTACGCCCTTCCCTATATGGCGTTGGTGGGGGGAAGCTCGGTATTTTTGGCCTTAGCCATGACATTGGGGGCCATTTTACGCAGCCACAAGAAAGCCTATTACCCCATGTGGTCGGCCCTGGTTATTAACATTTTAAACGTAATTGGAAACTATTTCTTTATTTTCGGCCACGGCGGTTTTTCGCGGATGGGGATTACCGGGGCTGGGATTTCCACTTTGCTTTGCCGGATGGTGGCGGTAGGGATTTTGGGCGTTATTTT
>JAZLAA010000054.1:0-2568 GCA_045612945.1 Elusimicrobiaceae bacterium | reverse complement strand
CGTTGCCAACGCTAGCAAAAGACACTAAAAACAGGAAATTTTGCCAACTCGCCTTGCTCAGACAAGCAAAATTTCTGGTCTGTTTTTACCGTCTTTTGACGGCCCGCTACGGCAACATTAACGGCGTAACAGCAAAAGCGGGTGCGGCTCGCACCGTGGAAGATGCTGAAACAAGTTCAGCATAAAACTTTATTGATAACAACAAACAGCAACAATACATTAAATAATTGTTTTGTACTTTTTGGGTCGCCAAAAAGTACACAAAAAGCTCGTTGCCAACGCTAGCAAAAGACACTAAAAACAGGAAATTTTGCCAACTCGCCTTGCTCAAACAAGCAAAATTTCAACTCTGTTTTTACCGTCTTTTGACGGCTCGCTACGGCAACATTAACGGCAAACGGCAAACGAAGGGGGTCGTCATTCCCGAAATTTGTAACCCAAAATCCCCACCGCTTTGTTTTTTAATAAGGTGGAGATCCCCGATAGAAACACTCGGGGATGACACGTCATTTGGAAGTGGCAGGCAGTTAAGAAGGGCTTTTAGCCCTAGCTAGTAGGCAAGGGTTTTACCCGTACTGTGAAAAACCCCCCGCATAGCGGGGGGATGCTTATTAAGAATAAGTTTGTTACATCTTCAGCATTTCTTTGGCGGCGTTAAACACTTGATCCGGCGTGATTTCTTTCATGCACTTAAAGTGTTTAAGCGGGCACTTCTTTCCCCCATGCAACGCACACGGGCGGCAGGGCAAATCTTTCACTTCCAACACGCGGTGCCCTTCCCCGTATGGGAAGAACCCCAGCTCGCGCGTGGTCGGCCCGAAAATGGCCAGTGTGGGCACATCAAAGGCGGTAGCAATATGCATGGGGCCGGAGTCGTTGGTAATAAATAAAGACAAATGCTTCATTAATGCCATTAAGTCGGCCAAGCTGGTTTTGCCGCACAGACTGGCCGCGTGCCCCTTAGAAAGCTGGCAGATTTTTTCGCCTAAGTCCGCATCTTTTTTGCCACCCCCCACTAAGACGGCCTGCACCTTGAGTTCGGTCTGTAAGCGGCTGATAAGTTCCACAAAGTACTCTTGCGGCCAGCATTTGGTCGGCCAGGCGGAACCGGCGTGGATACCGACGAGCTTTTTGCCTTCCAGGTTAAAATCTTTCATCAGCCGTTCCACGTTTTCTTCGGCAGAGGGTGTAAAACTCATGGACAGCTTTTCGGCGGCAAATTGTTCCTTGGCAATCCCTTGTAGCAAGGACAGGTTGCGCTCTGCGTCGTGGATCATCCAGCTAAACGGGACCGTTTTGGTATAGAGGAACCACCCTTCGCTAGAGGTAAACCCAATGCGTATCGGTACACCCGAGAGCCACGCAATCAGCGCGCTTCTGAAACTGCGGTGCGGCACTAATAAAATGTCAATGCCGGATTTTTTGATGGCGTGGGCGGTTTTCCACACTCCGGCAATTTTATTCCAGCCGCGTTTATCGTTTAAAATTACTTCGGAAACTTCGGGTAACGGTTTAAAAATATCTTGCGTTTGCGGGCGGGTAATGACCACAATTTTAGTATCGGGGAACAGCTTTTTGGTTTTCTTGATCAGCGGGGTGGTAAGTACGCTGTCGCCAATAAAGGAGGTCTGGAAAATACCGATTTTGTTGATTTTTTTGCCGGCGGTTTCGGTGTGGCGGTAGGCCCAGTCGCCCAGTTTGGGCTCGGTATATTTGACGGGGATGTTCCACTGTTTTAGTGCTTCTAAGTATTTTTCCAGCGTGTGTTTTTCAAGCACAGGGGAGGTTTTGTGAAACTGTACCAGCATACGCCGAGCGAGGGTATTTTTATCGTAACGGGCGCGGTTGGGGATATGGCTAAACCAACCGATTAAAATGCTCTTTAATGTGGCGTGCAAATCTAAATAATGGGTAAAATGCCCGGCGCGCGCCTGGCGGATGCACCCCCACAAGGTAGGTTTAGCTACCAAAATTTCATCAATATCCGGGTGCCCGGCCAAGGCTTGCGAAAAAGCAGGTTTAACCAAAAGCGTAATGCGTGCATCGGGCCATGCGGCTTTGATGTTTTTATACACAGGCGACGATAATACAATATCCCCCAATGATGAAAACCGTACAACTAAAATGTTAGGCTTTTGCGGTGTGTTCATACTGTTCTATTACTCCCCTGATTTTAGCGGTAGCACCTTGAAAACTAAGGGCCGTTTGCCGGGCTTTGGTGTTCATATTATCCAGTTGTTCCCGGTCAGCTAGCAGGGGCAGTACCGTTTCTTTAAAATTTGTCCCACTTACCAATACACCGCCGCCGCGCTCCAACAGGGCACGGGCAGTATCAGGTGTATTATAGAAGTGTTTTCCAAATAAAACGGTTTTACCCAAAATGGCGGGTTCCAATAAATTATGCGCGCCGCGCGGGGCCACACTTCCTCCCACAAACGTCAGCGTCGCGCAGGCATATAAGGACTGTAACAATCCCATCACGTCCGCGCACACAATATCGGTATTTTTATCAAACTCTTGTTGGCTGATAAACGCATAATGCAGTTTGTTTTGCTGGTGGGTATGCTC
>JAZLAA010000053.1:0-4860 GCA_045612945.1 Elusimicrobiaceae bacterium | reverse complement strand
GGGCAACTGATTGCCATGGCACGCAACTGGGTGTTGGGTACGCCGGATAATGCCCTGGCGTATTGGTACACGGTGGTGGTGCCCGGCGGAGCCATTTTCTTATTTGTGTTGGGGTGGAACTTGCTGGGGGATGCATTTAGGGATATTTTAGACCCCAGACAAGTGTGAGTATGGTAAAATATAGGTATATTAAGCAAAAGAGGTGCGTATGATTCGCCGCAAAGATTTATATACTTCCCTAGCTGATAGTGCATTTCGCTATCCTAATAAAATTGCACTTACAGAGGCCGGTACAGAGAAGAAAGTTTCTTATCATGAGCTCTTGATGCAGGTGGATAAAGCAGCCGATATGTTTTATGAGCACGGAATCCGCAAAGGCGACCGCGTAGCCGTGGCGCACCGAAACTCTATTGATACGGTAGTAGCCAATTACGGCCTTTATAAATTAGGGGCGGTCTCTATCCCCATGAACTTTATGGTTACTAAGCCCGAAGAAATTGAATACATTTTAAATAACGCCCAAGCCAAAGCCGTGGTTACCCAGGCGGAGTTTTTACGCCATTACGTAAAATGCTTGCCTAATTTACCCACCGTAAGTACGCTTTTTACGACGGATGATATTCCGTCTTCGGCGGCTGGGTGTGAGAAAGTGCAACTATTTTGGCAGGAAATTGAAAAATCTACCTACCACGAAGAAACCGCCTCTGCCCAGGCCGATTTGGAAGATTTGGCGTTTATCTTATATACCTCCGGCACCACGGGGCTACCCAAAGGAGCTATGATTACTCATGGCAACTTAGCGGCTAACGTCATTTCTTGCGCGCAGATTTTTAAGATTACGGATGATGATGTGTTCTTGTGTTTATTGCCCATGTTCCACTCTTTTGCGTGGACGACGTGCGTGGTCATCCCGTTGTATTTAAATTTAAAAGTAGTGATTGTAGCTAACGTCATGCCGGCCAGCAAATGGTTGGGGGCCATGGGCACGGAAAAAGTAACCCTTATTTTGGCCGTACCGCAAATTTATGCCGTACTTTCTAAAGAAGCCAAAGGACTCAAACGTCTGTATCTGCGCTTTTGGCCGTTTAAAAATGTACGTTTTGGGGTGTCCGGCGCGGCGCCGCTTACGCAGGAAATTAAAGACCGGTTTGAAGAAAAAATCGGCGTGCCGATTTTGGAAGGTTACGGTTTAACGGAAACCAGCCCGGTGGTAAGTGTAAATACAGAGGAATTGCAAAAAATTAAATCCGTCGGCCCGGCTATTCCGGCGGTAAGTACCTTAGTGGTAGATGATGAAGGCCATGAAGTGCCGCGCAACTGCGAAGGAGAACTGTGTCTAAAAGGGCCCAACTTGTTTAAAGGATACTGGGCCAACCCTGCCGCCACGCGCGACGCGTTTACGGAAGACGGATGGTTTAAGACAGGCGATATTGTAGAAATTGATGATGACGGTTTTATCTTTATTAAAGACCGCAAAAAGGACATGATTATTATTAAAGGCCTTAAAGTCTTTTCGGCCCAGGTAGAAGCGATTATTTGTGAGCACCCTGCTATTGAAGAATGTGCCATTATCGGTGTGCCGGATGGGCGCGGTGGCGAGTTTATTAAACTTTATGCCGTGAAGAAAGAAGGGGTGGAACTGGATACCAACGAGTTCCGCAAATTTTTAAAAACACATTTGGATAATTACAAGCGTCCGCGTGATTTTGAGTTTGTAGAGGCCCTGCCTAAAAATGCCTTACGCAAAGTACTCAAACGCGAACTGCGCAAAGATGCTGTAGCTAAGCTTAAACAAGCTATTGCCGCTGGGGCCTCCGCTCCGTCAGAGGATTAAGTGGAAAATTTAGCCAAATTGTTAGCACTTGAACTCCCGCATGCTTATTATGTGGGGGGGATTGTGCGTAACAGTTTGCTTAAAAAACAATCCGGAGATATAGATATCGCATTGCCCGCCTGCGAGGTAAAACAGGCGGCCCAATTATTAGCCCGCAAACTCAAAGCTGTTGCCTTTGAAATGGATGCTGAGCTGGGAGTATGGCGCTTGGTAACCAGCCAGGATAAATTGCAAATTGATTTAACGGCTTTTCAAGGTAAAAATTTAGAAGAAGATTTGCGCCGCCGGGATTTTACGGTTAATGCCTTAGCGTACCCGGTTACTGCCCCGGTAGCGGTGGTGGTTGCCCCGCAAAAAGAGGGAAATGCACAGGTTATTTTAACACGCCTGCGCCGCAAACAAATTATAGACATCACCGGCGGACAGGAAGATTTACGCCGTAAACTCATCCGTTTAAACGGGCCCAAACAATTTGAGGATGACCCTCTTCGTATGTTGCGTGCTTTTCGCAGTGCGGCGGAGCTGAAATTTACCATTACGCCAAACACGTTAGCCCAAATTAAAAAAAACCGGTTGCTTATTAGCCAACCCGCGGGAGAGCGGATTCAAGAGGAGCTCAACCGGCTACTGGCGGTGCCCGGGGTGACGTATGATTTCCTATGCGCTATGGACCAGTGTGGGCTGTTAAGTGCCCTGTTCTCGCGTCTGGAAGACCAGCGCACCTGTGCCGAGGTGTACTATGGAAAGGGAGGGGTGCTTAAACATACGTTACTGGTGTGCAAGCGTATGGATTATTTGCTTGGTCACTTAGATAAGGCTTTCCCGCAATATGCTAAAAAGTTGGAGGTATATGCCGCGCCGAAGGCTTTATTTAAGCTCACCGCACTTTTACATGATATTGCCAAACCGGCTACGGCTAAAATGAAAAAAAACCGTTTACGGTTTTTTTATCACGAGCATGTGGGGGCCCACATGGCCCAGAAACTCTTGAAGCGCCTGCACTACAGCCGGGCTGATATCCGTTTGGTGCACGCAATGATTTTTGAACACCTACGCCCTTCTAATTTGGCCAGTAATGAGGGCATTACCGAACGTGCCATTTATCATTTCTTCCGGGATTTGGGTTCTGCGGCCATTCCGCTTTTATTTTTATGCTGGGCCGATTATACTAGCTATGTGTCTGACGAGCAGCTAAAAAAAATCCTGCCAAAAAGTTCCCGGCCCATGATGACCTTGGTGCAGGCAGAACGTATGCAAAATATAGGAAAAACTTTACGCCATTTACAGCTACTGCACTTTATGATGAGCCGCTTTTTTGACCAGCCTTCCTCGGTAAAACCAGTTAAAATTGTGACTGGGTTGGATGTGATGCAAACCCTCAAAGTAAAACCGGGGCCCGCAGTAGGTGCCGTGTTAGAAGCGGTGGCCGAAGCCCAGGTAGAGGGGGTGGTAAAAACCCGGCAGGATGCGCTTAGTTTTATGCGCGGGTTGGATGTGGCCGCCCTGGTAAAAAAATAATTGTGCAGGGTGTTGGATTTTTGCTACAATAAGAAAGCAGAAGGTTATGCGGGCGTGGTTCAATGGTAGAATGGAAGCTTCCCAAGCTTTAGACGAGGGTTCGATTCCCTTCGCCCGCTTTTAAAACAGAACAGGACCCTTATGGAAAACGAAACCCCCGAATTAGAATCTGCTTCTAACGGCACCAAGGACATGTGGTTGTTTTTAATTGTACTGGATGTAATTGTGCTGTGTGTGTTGGGGTTTTTCTTATACAAACATTTTTCCGCCAAATTTGTGCAAATGCCGGCGGTGGTGCAGACCGGCGTGGAGCCCCGTGTGCTAGACGAGGTAGTAGTGGTAGCGGAAAGCCCGGCGGAACCGTTAGAAAAAGAGCCTTTACCCGTGGTGGAAGTGGCCGCTGTGGAAAAGCCCATGTTGGTGCAACCTGCGGTTGCACGCGAGTTACCGGTAGCTTCAGAGCCGAAAATCCAACCGGAAACTCCGGCGGTGGAACAGCCGGTTGCTACCAAAGAAAGTATTGTGGTGGCTCCCGGAAAAGGTAAGTACCGCCCGGTTACTTTCCGTTGGTTTGGGGAAGGAAAAGAGGTGGCGATTGTAAGTGGGTTTACCAACCGGGTTGCTAAACCGCTTAAAAAGGTGGGGGACCACTGGGAAATTACCCTTTCTATTGAGCCGGGTACCTATCGATTTTTATATAAGATAGACGGAAAAAATACCTTAGATCCTTACGCCGCGGCTGAGAACGGCCGTTCGGTAGTGGTGGTTAAATAAATTAAACGCATTGAGTAGCATTGTTTCCTAGCCAAGGAGAACAAGATGATAAAAAAAATAGGGATTGCTTGTGTGGTTATTAGTCTGGCAGTAGGGTTGTGTGCCTGCGGGGACAGTAAAAGCAGTAAAAAGAAAAAGAATGCCCGTGCGCCCCAGCGCAATACGGCAGTTGCCCAACAGCCGGGCTCATCTTCTGCTCCCGGTGTAACGCAAGGCCAGGAAAGATATCTGCCCCCGGTGTCTGCCGGTGAGACATTTGCCCAAAACAGTACTGAGCCCGGTGTTGCGGCTGTGAAGGTGGACCCAATGGCTGCCGCTGAGCAATTTGATTTTGACGGGTACCGATTGGATAAAAAATTTGAAAATGTCGGCTACCAGGGCAAAGAATTAAAAGCGGTGGGGTTTTTAGAAGAAACGCCGATTCAGTATCGTGCGGTACTACCGGGGGACATTGCGTTTGTGGTTACCACGTTGCAAGACGGTACGATTGCCATGCTTCAAAAAGATTATAAAACCTCGGAAGTCCCCAGTGAGTTTGTATTGGTATTGGCCCAAAAATTTAAAATTCAGTTTATTAAAACCAATAACCGCTGGTTAGCTAAAGAAGGGGACGTAATGGTAAATGTGGCCATTACAGATGATTTCTTTGACAGTGCCGCCGATTTTGCCCACGTATATAAGATGATGTTAACGGTTACCAGTACGGGGTTGTCTAGGCAATTAGAAAAAGAAGA
>JAZLAA010000052.1:0-3772 GCA_045612945.1 Elusimicrobiaceae bacterium | reverse complement strand
GGTGTGACTTCCGGTTCGGCCGGTTGCGCAGGTTCTTCTACGGGTTCAACCGGGGTTTGAATCGGTTCCTCCGCGGAAACGGGTTGTGTTTCTTCGGGCACGATTTCTTGCGGTTCTTGCAATTGGTCTGCGCCCGGTACTAATTCTTGGATAGAATCTTGTGCCAATTCTTCTAAATCTTGCTGGGGTAGTTGCGACGGTTCTTCTTGTGTTGGCAAGGGTTGTTCAACCGGTTGCTCCAGCGGTTGTTCGTCTAAAGAAGGCAAATCTGCCGGGATTTCCTGCACATCCATAGATGATTGTAAGGAAGGAACATCTTGCGGCATTTGTTGGGCCGGCAATACCTCCTCTAATTGGGCGGGGTTGTCTTTATCCGGGGCAATTTGCAGCGGTTCTTGGACAGGGTCTAACGTAGGAAAATCAAGCACCGGCTTTTCATTAGCAGGGGCAGCGGCCGGTTCAGCTGCAACGGTAGGTTCGGGACCGGTTTGCGGTAAATCGGTGGGTGTTTCCTGCTTGGCAGGGTGTAGTAAATCCTCCACGGGCAGGGAGGCCGCTATGCCTGCTGCTGCGGCACCTACAGCTGCCGCCCCGGCAACGGCCGCGGCAGAAACCGCGAGTTGGCCGGTTGTGGGGGCCGGTTTTGTGGAGGCTTGTTCCTCTTGGTGTTCTTGAATAATTTGGTCTAAAATATCTTCCTTGGGGGAAGCCGTTAACTCGGCCAGTAAAGCATCTTTGGCACTTTCATCCAAAGAAGGGGTGGTAATAACGGCTTCTTGGATTTCTAAGTTTTCATCGGGAATAGGAGTAAATTCCAAATGTTTGCCAATGTCTTCGATTTGTTGTTCTTCGGTCGTTTTTTGGGGAACGGGTTTCTTCCCTGGTATTAAATCTTGAAACGTATCTTCCAGTGCGGCGGTCGGAGTTACAATTTTACTTCCGTAAATGGAATCCAACGCCGACTGAATAACCATTTCTTCCGAAGCGGGCGTTTGGGAAACAGGGTCTGCCGATTCTTGCACTTCTTGGGAATCGTGGGTGGTTAAGGTGATGGTGTTTACGTGCGGCGACGTGGACGTTTGTAACGCATTGGGTAAAATAATATCTTCAGAATTTTGTTGCACTTGTTGGGCAAGGAGTTCGTTTTGTCTTACGGCATCATCCAAATGAGTTTGCATGGAATCCAAGCGGGAATTTAAGTTGGCCACAACGTTGGAGAGCGAATCCAGCTTAGCCAGCAGTGCAGCGGTGTAATCGGGGGTAGCTTGTGCGGGTTGTGGGGTTTGGACAGGTTGCACGGCAGATTGCGGCTGTATTTGGGATGAAGGGACCGCTGCAACCGGCTGTTGCGGTATTTGCGGAGCCGGAGGAGTAACCGGGACTTCGTCAAACTCAAAAATGGTAGAGGCTTTGACCCAGTTTTGTCCACCGTTAGAGGCAGATTCCTCGGAACAGATCAACGTTTCGGGAGAAAACCCGTTTAAATCCGCCAGTTTTGTTTCATCATACGGTCCGTCAACTCTATCGCTAATGTATACCCAATATCTCATTTTTTCCACCCTTGCAAAAAAATATACAACCCTATGATAACAGCATAGCAAATTATCAATCTTTTTTACAGTACTTATTTTGAAGCCACCATGGCTATTTTATGCTGCTCCAGTAGGTGTTCCAATTCATCCCCGGTCCATTTTTTACGGCGCAGGGTTTCCAACAAATCGGTCAGTATTTCCATAGAGGAACCTTGTTCCAACATATCCAATACAAAAAGGGAAACCCGTTGGTCGTACGTTCCGTTGCGTTCTTCTACCAAAGTACGTAGGGCAAAAATATGCTTTTCCCGGTTGGATTTCCAAAACGTGTAAGGCCGCAGTGTTTCTTCAAAAAATTGTACCAGTTCATCGGCCGATTGCGTGCCCAGGTAATGTTTCATAAGCCCCGGTGTTAACCCTTGTGTAACCGTTTTAGCTTTTAAATCACGCATATAAGTGGCCTGCTGTTTGGCTTCTTCCACACTCATCAGGCCCAGTAGTACCTTACAGGCCAGCTCTTTATTATCCGCCGGTGTTACGCAATAGGGCAGTGTCTCTAAAATTTCTTGCATTTGGTGTTCTAACTGGGGTAGTGTTTTTTGTCCGCCGAAACGTTTGGCTAGTTCATATTCGTACCCGGCATAAAGGGGTAGTTTGGCTAAATTGCGGCGCAGGAGTTCCCGGTCCCGCTTGAGAGCAGCGCGGCGGGAGGCTTTATCAAAACTTTCGGGAGTTCCGTCCAAAAGGACCCGCACCGCTAACCCTAAATTTTCCTCCGGGTTGTCTGCGTAAGGGAGTCTTTTAAGCACGCCGTCAAAAGCGTTGGTAATATCTTGGGGCGTTTTTACTTTTAAGTAGCGACAGGCAATTACCAATAAATCTTCTTCCAGTATTTCATCGCACAGCAACTTAGAAGTTAGGGCCACTTCTTGTGCGTCTTTGGGGGTTAATTGCCCCAACAGTACCCGGGCTGCCAAAGAAGCACATAAACGAGGGTTATCGTGTTCAAGAAGCAAAGGAGCTAGTAATTGCTCAAAGGCGGGCTTAAATGAAATGCTGGCCGGTTGTGAATAAAGCAGTTCCAATTCGGCGGTTAATTTGACAGACAAGTGATATTTGTCGGCTAGTTTTAAAATGTCGGTTCGGTTTTGGGCCGTGATTGTTTGGGCTTGTTTGCAAATGGTTTGTGCTTTTTTCAGCAGTAGTTCAACTGCCTGGCGGGCCTTTTGTTCATCGGTCAAAGACGGGGTATTCACTTGGCCCAGGGCTTTCTCAAATTCTTCATCAAAATACAAATGGGAAGAAAATGATGCATAGACTTCGAGTAATCGACTGGTTTGGGGCGCGGGCAATGCTAAGGCGGCACTTAACTCGGTAATGGAGGTAGAGTTGTTATACACGCGTAACTGACGAAGGGCCGCAGAAAGGGTACATTCGTCTAACAACATTTTTGCAATTAAGGTATCCGTGGCGGCCGAATCGGAATTTAGCTGTGCGGCTAAGTCGGCAATATCTTGTTGTAGTTGGGGCAGGGTTTTTTTGTCCTCCAGCGTATAGACTAATTTGGCGGCATAATCATCATCTATGCCGGGTAGCATATTATAAATGGTGCTTAGCATGCCGCTTCGTTTGGTTTCGGGTAGTGTCATAGATTAAAAGTTTCCAATTGTTTATTTAATTTTGCGATTCGTTCCGACTGCGTAATAAAAGGGAGATTGGCACGTATGTTTTCAGCACAGCAAGCGATTGCCGCTTGAAGCAAATGTTGGGCACAGCGGATATCCGAGACAATAATTTTATCAATAAACGGCTGCAATAAAGCGGCCTCTTTTAGCACGTGGAGACAAGTCATGGCGGTGTCTGCGGGTACGGTAGCGGCAAACCATAATGCATCTTGTACGGCCTGGGAGCGTTGCGGCTGGTCTTTAGGCAGTTTGCATGCTGTTAAATAGGCCGCGTAGGCATCGGCATCTTGTTGGATAAATCCTTTTAGCGTGGTGTGCATGCCTAACAACTTTTTTTGGCCTTGTTCCAGGGGAGCGCGGTTGGATGCAGGCGTACTTTTGCGCTTGAGGGTGGTTCCTACGGCCATAAGCACCAGTGCGCAACCCATAGCCCCTGCCATGGCTGCGGCGGCTCCGCCGCCGGGGGGGGGCTCAGATGAGGCCAAGGCTGTTAAAAAAGTTTTGGTAGCTTGCTTGCTGTTTATGGTTTCCCCTACATAAAAATACCCGATTCTA
>JAZLAA010000051.1:0-3249 GCA_045612945.1 Elusimicrobiaceae bacterium | reverse complement strand
GACTAAGCTCCCCCTTGTAGGCTTGGCAGATGTGATTGATAAATACAATCCTTTTTTGCTTTTACTTATAGATGAAGATACATACAATAAACTGTCCGAAAGGGACTCCCACATTCCGGAATTATTTGAAGATATGTATATGTTCTTTAAAATCCGCGCCACCCGGATGGATTCGGAATATGATAATAATACCGACGAGCTTATCCGCGTGGCCAAAATTGGCAAAGGGGATGCCTTTAATACGTGGCATGTACTTTCCGAATTTGCCAAAAAAATGTTGGAATTAGACCGGGCAGGCAACTTAACCGTTACAAATGAGCGGGAAATCCACATCTGGAAACTGGAAAGCTCTATGCACTACATCCACGAACAAATACGCATAGAACGCCGCGCCGCCCAACTAATTGCCCAAGACCCTAATTATGCCGAAACGGTTGAAGAGGTAAAACAAGAACCCAAAAAGAAACCCTCTTTGGACGAAAAGGCCCGTGCGCTTATCCAGCGCAGTACCCAAGACGAAATTAAACGCCTCTTGCGTAAATATATTGCTAAGTAACCTACTACTTGCTCCCCCTTTTACCCCCGGGCATGCCCCGGGGGTTTTGGTAAGTAATGGGTAGATAAGTTTGTTTTTCCTTTCCCTGCAAAATTGCTAAAATAATACTATGTCTGACACCATTTGTGCCGTTGCTACAGGGGAAGTGGGATCCGCGGTGGCGCTGGTGCGCCTATCTGGCCCGCAAGCCCTTGAAATTATCAACCGGGTGCTTTTTCGCGCGCGCGCGTGGGAGCCGCGCCGCCAAACGCTTTGTACGCTTTTGGATGGGAATGATATATTGGATAAGGCCCTGGTAACGTATTTTGCGGCCCCACACTCGTTTACCGGTGAGGACGTGGTAGAAATTGCGGTGCACGGCTCTCCATATATTCAGGGACGGTTGCTTGAAATTTTGTGCGCCCATGGGGCACGCCCGGCCAGGCGGGGGGAATTTAGCCAGCGCGCATTCTTAAACGGTAAATTAGACCTGGTGGAAGCCCAAGGCGTGTGTGATGTAATTGCCGCCTCCAACCGCGCGGCCCACCGCGTAGCTATGACTTCGTTAGATGGTAAACTGTCGGCCAAACTGACGCACCTAAAAACCGCACTTACGGAACTGCTAGCCCAAATTGAAGTACGCTTAGATGACACAGATGAAGAAATGCCGCCTTTGTCTGCGGATTTTATTACCCGGCACCTACAAACGATTTTAATACCCTTAAAGGAACTGGCCGATACTTTCTCCGTTGGAAGACTTATTAAAAATGGACTAAAAGTCGCTTTAGTAGGGGTGCCCAATAGCGGTAAGTCTAGTTTACTCAATGCCTTGGTAGGTTTTGAGCGTGCCATCGTAACCGAACTGGAAGGTACGACGCGAGATACTATAGAAGAATCCATAGACCTTGACGGCCATAAAATTATCTTAACCGATACAGCTGGTATTCGTGACCATGCCGTAGATATTGCCGAACAAGAAGGCATGCGCCGCACATTACGTGCATTGGAACAAGCCGACGTAGTAGTATGGGTAACGGATGCTTTGCTGGGTGTAAGCGCGGCGGAAGAAAAATTATGGCAGCAAATTAAACAAGCACATAAACGTACACTTATTGTACGCAACAAGATTGACAAAGCTACCGTAATGCCGGATTTGCCCGCGGATACGCAGGGGTTTAGTTGTATCCAGCTATCCTGCAAAACGGGCGAGGGGATAGACTTGCTAAAAAAAGAACTAACCCGTCCGCTGTGCGCTACGCAACAAGCAGAGGGGTTGCTTATTTCCAATTTGCGTCACTATCAGGCCTTACTGCGCGCGCAGACCGAGTTGGAAGCCGCCCTTTTACATGTGCAAGACGGAGGCGAATTTTTAGCTGAGCATATCCGTTTAGCTTTGCGGCATTTGCAGGAATTGTTAGGGGAAACCACCCCGGAAGATGTACTGGATGTTATCTTCTCTAAATTTTGCAGGGGAAAATAAATGTTTACCTGTCCTACTACATATGATGTTATTGTTATCGGCGGTGGACACGCCGGATGTGAGGCCGCTTTAGCCAGTGCCAAGCTGGGCGCACGCACGTTGCTACTTACGCAAAATTTAGACACCATTGCCCAAATGTCTTGCAATCCGTCTATCGGCGGTATTGCCAAGGGGCAAATTGTGCGTGAGATAGACGCCCTGGGCGGTGCTATGGGGCGCGTAACCGATATTTCCGCCCTGCACTACCACTTGCTTAACACCGGTAAAGGCCCAGCCGTGCATTCCCCGCGGGTGCAATGCGATAAAAAAATCTATCAATTTACTTTTAAACACTTTCTAGAAAAACAGCCGCTTTTAGATATTATGCAAGACGAGGCTGCACAAATTACCACCTCGGACGCTGGGGTCAGCGGCGTGCTTACCTTGCGTCATAGGTTTTATAATGCACGGGCCGTTATTTTAACTACCGGTACTTTTTTAGCGGGCACGATTCACATTGGTACTGTGATGACCCCTGGTGGGCGTTATAACGATATGCCATCTAATTTACTGGCCAAGAATCTGCGCGAAGGGTTAGCCCTTTCTATCCAACGTTTTAAAACAGGAACCCCCATGCGCATTAACGCACGCAACGTAGATTTTAGCCAATTTCGTCCGCAACCCAGCGATAATCCGCCTTGGGCTATGTCACACTTTACGGAGGAGTCTTCCCAAGTTGGGCGCACCTTTGGACAATGCTATATTACCCACACCACCCTGGCTACTGATAAAATTTTACGGGAAAATTTCCAACGCTCGGCCCTATATGGTGGCAATATCCACAGCCAGGGGCCGCGCTATTGCCCTTCGGTAGAAGATAAAATTAAAAAATTCCCGGAAGTAACTTCTCACCCACTGTTTTTAGAGCCCGAGGGGTTCCACACCCAAGAATACTACATTCAGGGATTCTCTACCAGTATGCCAGAGGACGTACAGCGTGCCCTCATTGCTTCCATACCCGGTATGGAAAACGCATCCATTACTCGCCCTGGTTATGCGGTGGAGTATGATTTTGCAGACCCTAAAGACCTGTATCCTTCGTTACAAAGTAAACGGGTGAGTGGTTTGTTTTTAGCCGGGCAAATTAACGGTACTACGGGTTATGAAGAAGCTGGCGGACAAGGACTCGTGGCAGGGATTAACGCGGCGCGGTGGGTGCAAGGCAAAGATCCTTTTGTTTTGCGCCGTGATGAGG
>JAZLAA010000050.1:0-15594 GCA_045612945.1 Elusimicrobiaceae bacterium | reverse complement strand
ATTTCAGATACACTACTCCCCACAAAGCGTTTTTGCTTGCTGGAACCCTTGGTTTGGGAACCGATAATATGCAAATTTGCGTTTTTGTGTTGCAGATGCATTTTGGCCCCAAAGAGTTGTTTTTCGTAGGCCACAAACTCCGTTTGCGGGAGCGAAAGATCAATATCGCCAAACTCGGCCAGTTGCACAAACTCGCCGGGTTTACCGCGGTAAGCTACGGAAATCGTTTTTTCTTCTTCCCGCTGGTCGTCATAGTCAATATCTACAAACACGCGGTCTAAAATTTTGCCCTGCATTTTAAGCTGAAGCTGCTGGTCCATTTGTACAGTATGGCTGTTGCGGTCCTGTACGGTACTGTTCGGGTCGGACTTGTATTTCTTGCCCGCCATTTTAAGCCCTAGCACATACCGCCCCGTTAAGGCGATACTCGTACCGTAAAGCGGCAACGAAAGCGTAGGATTTAGGAGTGTCAAATCCGGGATGGGTTCGGGCTCTTTATCTAAACTGTACGCGCCTTCTACCGAGGTAACCGCCTGGCGCCAAAACTCGTCAGAGTAGCGCAACAGTTCAGCATCATCGGGAGGTTCTTCCAGGATGAGTTCTTGCTCACGCTTAGCTTGTTGTTCTTCCTCAAAAATGGCATACTGCTCCTTGTCCACCAGGCTGTAAGGCAGCTCGTTTGCACCGGCTAGCGGCGCAAACCCCAGTTGCAAAATTAAAATAGATGCAAGCGACAGCCTCAATGCTTTCATAAAAAGCAATAAACCCTCATTCTTCCATTCTATAAATTCTAACGCGTGCGCGCTACTAAAAAACAACTTTCTACCCGCCCGGGGCGGTATTTTGGTAAAATAGAACATATGCGCATCAGTATTTTTACCAAATACATTGCCAAAAGTTTGCTAGTATTGTTTGCTGGCGTATTGGGAATTTTAACTTTCTTTATCTTCATGAACCACTTCATCCGCGTGCTGGACATGGCCATGACGTATGGCACCAGCTGGGGGTGGGTGGCTTCTTCGTTGTTAAACCTGGTACCGGATGTGTTTTGTTTAAGTGCCCCCATGGCCTTTCAAATTGCCGTGCTACTTACGTTAACAGGCATGAGCGAACAGGGCGAACTGATTGCTCTGCGTGCCGCGGGGTTTTCATTCGGAGAAATTGTGCGCCCGCTACTGGCCTGTGCGGTTATGTTATCGGTTTTACTGGTGGTACTTAGCAACTGGGTAACCCCGCGTAGCTACCGACGTGTGTTGGACTTACGTACCGAAGCGCGCAGTAAAATTACCAAAGTAAATTTAGAGCCTAAAACGTTTTTAGACCTGGGTGAGTGGAAACTTTATGTAGAAGATTTGGACGAACGTACCGGCGAGGCCCAACAAATTCAGCTCCTGCGCGAAAACGATGACGGGGCCCTTTCCACTAAAGTAAATGCCGGGCGCGGCAAAGTAATGTTGACCGATACGGCCATCGGCCTTCAATTGCGTGACGGGCAAATGCAACGCTTAGATGCTAACGATTTGTCCTCTTTTATAGCAGCTAATTTTAAAGATTATACGCTTCAGATTTCTCTTTTTAAAAACCAGGCAAGGCGGCTCCGCGTAGGAGAAATGACTACCACTAAGCTCTTGCGCCGCTTGCACAAAAGCCCTTTAGATGCCGCCACCCGCAACGAGTACCGCACTGAAATCAGCATGCGTAATGTGCTAGCGCTCTCGCCGATTATTCTGTTGATTGTCAGTTGTCCCATTGGTTTTTCGCTCGGTAAACGTACCCACAAGGGGTGGGGGATGCTGTTTAGTGTGATAATTATCTTCTCGTTTTACCTGCTGATGACCCTGGGGATTTCATTAGGTAAAAAGTGGGGATTTTTGGCCTACCCCGGCCCATGGTTGCCTATCTTGATAGGGGCCTGCGTGGGCCGCTATCTGTGGAACAAGAGGTTAAACATTTGATGAGGCTTTACTACTATATTGCCCGTAAATTTTGGGGACCGTTTTTCTTTGCGCTGGGGGTGTTTACTACCCTCGTAATGCTGGGGGATATTTTTGAAAAGCTTAAAAACCTCTCCAATGGCACTACGACCGTATGGGATTTGCTGGCCTATGCGGCGGCCACCTTCCCTAACTGGCTAACTACTATCATGCCGATTGCCTGTTTACTGGGTGCTATTTCCGTTATTTCCGAAATGGTAGCTAACGGTGAATGGACGGCCTGCGTAGCCGGCGGATTTGCCCCTAAAGATTTGTTTAAACCCATTGTGGCTTGCGTACTGGTGGTCGTGCTGGGTACGTTAACGGTACAAGAGTTTTTGGTGCCCGTTTTAAACCTCAAGGCAGACCAAATTTACTACACCCGCATCAAACCTACGGCCAATTTTAACCCACAGGCCGAAAGGAACGTAGATATTAAAATTTCGCCCCAGCAAATGCTCCACGCCAAGGCGGTAGATCTGCGCCGGGGTACCATGCAGCAAGTGGTGCTGGATATGTATGATGCCCATAACAACCTTTCCCGTCAATTGATTGCGCCGCAGATGAACTGGAACCCACAAACCGGGCACTGGACGTTTGAAAACGGCATTGAACGCACCTTTGTAACGGATATGGACACGACGGAAACCTCGTTCGCTACCCAAGAGGCCCCGTTTACCACCCCCCGGCAAAATATGGTACTTAGTAAAGCCGAGGATAAACTGTTAAGCATCCGCGATTTATCCAAAAAAATCAGTTTTTACGCCCAAAGCGGCCTTTCGCACTATGGGGCCGAAACTGCCCGACAAGCCAAACTAGCTACCCCGTTTGTAACGGTCATTATGTGTCTGTTAGGCATGCCTTTCGCCATTAGCACGCGGCGCAAAAGCAAACTTATCAACATTATTGCTTCACTGGTGATTGCGTTTGCATTTTGGTGGCTGATGTCTATGGTTACCTCCATGGGGCAAAACGGTTATTTAAACCCTTATGTGGCGGGCTGGGGCCCGGTACTGGTGTTTGGATTAGCCGTTTGGGGCGAATTCAAGTGGATGAAGTTATAATCCCCGGCAATAACTAATAACAAGCCCCGGCAAAAACCGGGGCTGTATGTTGTTCTAAAGCGCTCGCTACTAAACTCTGTTTATTTAAACCGTTCTAAGGCACCAAGTAAGTCATCCGTATCAAACGGCTTATACAACACGCCGTCGGCTCCCAAACGCTGAGCCTCAGCCAAAATGGTTTCCTGGCGCATCCCCGTTACCAAAAGAACTTTGGTTTGCGGGGCTATTTGCTTGAGCTTAGCCAGCATATCTAAACCGTTTTCATTCGGAAAAAACACATCCAACAGCACCAGCTGGGCTTGGCTTTTTTCCAAACGTCTAAATAACTCACGCGAGCTACCCGCCTCCAACACCACCTGGTAGCCTGCAGACTCCAGTGTGTTTTTAAGGGCACTACGTAAAATAACCGAATCGTCCACAATTCCAATACGTGTCATACTATTTAGCCCCTACTCCCGCCAGTTTAGCCCCTAAATCCAAAAGGGCTGATGTTTCTTTTTTTGAAGAACTTTCGGCATAAATACGAAGTAACGGCTCCGTGCCGGAGGGGCGGATTAAAAGCCAATCGTCATTGTCCAAAATCACTTTTAGCCCGTCTAAAGCATTTAATTCTGTTACTTTATGCGTACCGATTTTTTTGGGCATTTTTTTGCGTAGTTTCTCGCTAAGTACTGCTTTATCTAACGGTTTGACAAGCGGAAAATCTTTGCGCAAATAGACCGACTGTCCATACTCGGCCTCCACAGCAGCGCATAGTTCGCTGGCTTTTTTGCCGGTGTCGGCCATTACAACTAAGAAGGCAAGGGCTACCAACAATCCGTCGCGGTCCAGCGAGCCACCCTTCCAGGCAAACCCACCGGCTTCTTCCACACCAAAGGCCACATCATCCAAATTCATCCGCTCGGCAATGTTTTTAAATCCTACCCCCACTTCTTCAAAACGCATATTGTATTTGCGCGCCAAGCGCTTAAGTAAAAACCCCATGGATACCGTTTGTACAATATTACCTTTGAGTTTTTTGTGTTTTACAAAATAATCGCACAGCACGGCTGCAATCAAACACGGGGTCAGGTAAGCGCCCTTTTCGTCCACCAGGGCTACGCGGTCGCCATCGCCGTCAAAGGCAATACCCAGAGCAACTTTCTTTTCTAGTACAAGTTTTTTAAGTTCTGCAAGATTTTTTTCCACCGGTTCGGGCTGTATCCCGCCAAAAAGCGGGTTATGCTCGTCATGCAAGGCAATCACTTGCTTGGCTGGTATAAATTTTTCTAGATACCCGGCCGCGGCGCCGTGCATATAATCCACCGCCACCTTGCCTTTAAAAGTTTTTAGTTTTTTGGTGTTTACGCGTGTAGCAATATATTTAATATACACATCCGTTAAATCTTTGCATTCGGCTTTTTGGCCGTAGAGTTTAAGAACAGAGCTTTGGTCCAGCAGGGCTTCCATATCTTTGGTCATCCGTTGGGGAACAGCCCGTCCGGCCACTTTAATTTTAATACCGTTGAAATGGGCCGGGTTGTGACTGGCTGTAACCATAATGCTCATCCAACATTTATTCAAACTTAAACACGCGGCCACGGGGGTGGAAACCGGCTTATCCGCCAGTATTACATCAATTTTATTAGAGCGAAAAATGGAAGCAATGTCCTGGGCAAATAAATCCGACATAAAACGCCGGTCATACCCTACAAAAATTTGTGGCATTTTACCGTCGGTCTTTACGGGGGCGTTGGCATTAATATAATCAGCCAGGGCCTGAGCCAGGCGGCGCACATTCTCAAAGGTAAAATCCCAGCCAATTACGCCTCTCCACCCGTCGGTACCAAATTTAACTGTTGCCATACTTTCTCCTTACCTTATATCTATCCAATTTCTGTGTAATGCTCCGTATCGGCAGTCTTTTTCGTTCTTTTTCTGCTGTCAGAAAAGGAACAAATATCTTTTTTTAAAAACCTTATTTTTTCAGTGGGAACAAAAAAGTGGAGGTGGGGGGATTCGCACCCCCGTCCGAACATCTTCTTCCCTTAGGCTCTACAAGTTTATCCTTGCTGTATACTTTGGACTAAGCGCAAGGAAGCACGCCCAAAGTGTGGTTCGTTAGTCTTACATAGCCCGGACGAGCCGCGCCAAAGCTATGGCATCCTGTGGTTTGACCGCCGTTCCTTTGTGCACAGGAAACACAAAAGAGGCAGTGGACTAAGCGTTAGCCCAAGCGACTTGATTGTCGTTAGTTATTTTGTTGGCTCTATTTTAGCTGGCCTAGCCAACCAGCACTTGCTCCCAAGAGCAACCAGATACCCGTCAAATCTAGTACACCCCCGAAATACAGAAATTGTCAAATAGCAAAACTAAGTATTATATTGTATCATTTCTTATACTAATTTTGTAATAAAAAGGCAAACCATGTATACTAGCACTAAACCTACTACCTATCTGATAGACGGCTGCAATTTAGTACGCAGTTTTCTGTACGAATTTGCCCGCAGTGAAGAAGAGGTAACTGCCGATTTTTTAGATTTTTTGGCAGATATATCCACAGACCCGCGTTACTGTATGCACCAGTACGAAGTTATTTTTGACGGTACATTTCGCCCCATGGGCCCCTTGTACCGAGGCGGGGTGCATATTAGCTTTTCGGAAGGTAATTCCGCGGACGAAATCATCTACGAGCGTTGTGCCTACGCCGCTCAAACCGGGCAACGTGTCATTGCCGTAACGGACGACCGGGCACTACAAGAAAATCTCAAAAAGCTGGGCGTTAAAGTGCTTTTTTGCCGCAAGTTTTACCACAGCTTTAAACCTAGTGAGAAATAAACTTGCATTTGCCTGATTTTTTTTTGCTATAATAAGAATGTAAGAGGGCTGGTGGCGGAATGGCAGACGCGACAGACTTAAAATCTGTTGGCCGCAAGGCCGTGGGGGTTCAAGTCCCCCCCTGCCCACTTAACATACCTGCCATTAAACTAATCCCACCAGTATTTAAGTATGATCAAAGATATTCAACGCACGTTGGCTAATTCGTTTAGCTGGGTGGGAAGCGTACTTCCCTTGGGCTTAAAGTTTTGTGTGGCAGGCATGATAATTGCCGCCGTTTTGTTTGCGTTTCGCTGTCCGAAAACAGCTATTTTGTTTATGCTCATAGGCGGGTTTTGTGCCTATTTCTTCCGCGATCCGAACCGCAACGTAGAATTTGCTGATGACGAAATCGCCTGCCCGGCTGACGGGACGGTAATGTCTATCCAAACCGAACAAGACCCCAACTCCATTGTTATTCGCATTTTTCTTTCTATTTTTGATATTCATGTGCAACGCTCTACCATTGCCGGTAAAACGGGTGACATTTTTTACAACCGGGGCACCTTTTATTTTGCAGACAACCCGGCCGCTGTAAACAACGAACGCAACCTCATCCAGCTTTTTAAAGACGGCGACCCTGCCAAATTTGCCCACGTGGAGCAAATTACCGGCGCCATTGCCCGGCGTATTGAGTGTTGGGTACACCCGCACGAGGATATTAAGCAAAACCGCCGCTTAGGGCTGGTGCGTTTTGGTAGCCAGGTGGCCGTGTATTTGCCTAAAGACAAAGTGCGCGTGGTAGTAAAACCCGGCCAAAAAGTGCAAGGGGCCATTACGGTACTGGCACTGTGGAAATAGGAGATTTCTATGGAAAACCCGTCTAAAGAGAAAGTAGTAGCCCGCGTAAAACACACAAGCGCAATGGCGGCCCCGTCTTTGTTCACCCTGGGCAATTTAGCTTGCGGATTTTTTTCTATTTTGGCCTCGGCCAAAGGTAATTTTTCCCACGCCGGGTGGTTGATTTTAATAGCCGCCGTGTTTGATATGTTTGACGGCCGCGTGGCGCGTTTGCTAGGGGCAGAGAGTGAGTTTGGCATTGAAATGGATTCACTGGCCGATGCCGTGTCGTTTTGTGCGGCCCCGGCATTTCTGATGTATTTTATGGTGCTTCACTTACAGCCCTTGTGGGGCGCACCTATTGCGTGTGTATATACCTGTTTTGGGGTGTTGCGCTTGGCCAAATTTAATACCATGGCCCACGCGGGCGAAGGTTCTAAAAAATATTTCTGCGGGTTACCGGTTCCGGCCCCGGCAGCGCTCTTGGCCTCGTTTGCCATTTCATACGCCGTTATGCAAGGTAGCGGCCCTGGCCACAACATTGCCTTTGTGGAAACCTACATTACTCACTTGTATAATTTTGTATGGTTTATGATGCTAGTACTGGCACTTTTAATGGTATCCAACGTGCCGTATGCGGCCTTTAAAGCTAAACGCGAAAAGAAATTCAATCCCTGGTATTTACTACTTATTGTGTTTTTGGTAGTCATGCTGATTAAGTTCCCGCAAAATGTAGTGTTAGTCGTCTTTTCACTCTACATTTTATTTGGGCTCTTAGCGGTTTTGTACCGTGCGTTTTTAGGCACCAAAGCGGAAAAATAAGTATGAAAAAACTGCTTTTAACATTAGCAGGTGGTATTTTGCTTACCGCCTGTTCCGGCAACGAAGAACCCAGAGTATCCGTCGTTCAAGAGAAACCGCAAATAGCTAAATTCCCCACCGTCAAGCCTCAAGAACCCTGTACCATAAATGGGCATGATTGTTGGAAAGTCGTGCAAGGGCTCAAAGAAACTAAAATAATTCCCCCTACGGAGGAAGAATTTAATGCCTACCAAGGCCCGGACGATGTAGCCATACAATGGGAAACCTTAACGCATTACGATTCTCCTCAATATCTCAAAGACATGGGCATAACCATTAAATTTGGAGAAGTGGTACGGGATGGGGGTTCTCTGGCTTTTACGCTTAGAGACGGAACTTTTGTGTTTATAAACCAACCCTGCTGTGATGAGCCCGAGTACGGTTATGTTACCATTACTTGGCCAGACGGCACCAAAAAGAAATTTGACCCACAAGGCAACTTGGTAAAATAAAGCTCTTGGCCGTATTTAATTTTTCCCCCCGCACCCTGCGGGGGTTTTGTGGTACAAGCAAAAACCCCAAAACTTTCGTTTTGAGGTTTTTGCATAGAAATGGTACTGCGTTTCCAGCAGTTCCAATTAACGTTTGGAGAACTGGAAGCGTTTGCGTGCACCCGGCTGGCCCGGTTTTTTCCGTTCCACCATGCGCGGGTCGCGCGTTAGATAGCCGGCTTTTTTAACGGCTTTCTTGAAGTCTTCGCTTAGCTCGGCAACAGAGCGGGCAATTGCGTGGCGCAAAGCACCCGCTTGGCTGGAAATGCCACCGCCTACTACTTTGGCGGTTACATCATATTCTTTATCCAAGCCCGTTACGGTAAGCGGCGCTTTTACAGCGGCTTTGTAGCTGGCATGGTTACCAAAGTATTCATCCAACGTTTTGGTGTTAACGGTAATCACACCTTTGCCTTTTAAAAGTTCTACCTGTGCCACGGAGGTTTTCCGGCGGCCGGTTTTGGTACTTGTTGTGTTCATAAAAAATCCTCTTATTTCCCAAAGCGTTCCGTAAATTCGTGCGCTTCGCCGGCGAACAAGCGCAAGCGTTTAAGGCGCGGAGCACGCAGTTTATTTTCGTCCAGCATGCGTTTTACAGCCAATTCCAGCACGCGGGTGGGATTATTTTCCAATACGCGTTTAACCGGGGTTTCTTTGCCGCCTTTGGCGTAACCGGAGTGCGAGAAATACACTTTTTGTTCCAATTTTTTGCCGGTCAATTTTACTTTAGCGGCATTGGTAACAACTACAAAATCCCCACAGTCCATATTGGGCGTATAGGTTTTTTTGTGTTTCCCCATTAAGAGCACGGCTACACGGGTAGCCAGTCTGCCCAGGGTTTGGCCGTCGGCATCAATGTGGTGCCATTTACGGCTGGTTTCTACTTCCTTAACGGAAGGCAAGAAAGTTTTTGTCATGTTTAATTTCTACCTTTTGTAATTATTCACGCGGAGTGGTGGCCGCGCGTAGTAATGACTCGTGGTTTCTTAGATATTATATAAAAATTTGCGGGATTTGTGGAAAGAAATTCTCACACACTTTAAAAGCCACCTCTACTATAGCATTTTTATATGCTATAATAAACCTACAATTTAACCTGTTATAGGAACCGTATTACCAGCATACGGAGCACTTATGAGTGCTGCACTAGTCCGGTAACAGTCGTATAAGGTAACAAACAACAACGTTTTGTTTGTTACTCAATGCCCCTATTGGGGTTACGGCTGTTATAACGGGTTTTCTAGTGCAAGCTCTTTATAGCGGCCGTTTCTGTTGGTTCCAAAGGAGCCGTATGCACCCACAAATTGCCGCCACATTAGCCGAACTGACCAAACTGGAAAAAGCCGCCGCACGTTTGCACGCCCGCCTGCTCAAAATAAACCCCTATCATCTGCCTGTTTATTGGAGTATTTCCCCCCAAACACTACATATCGCCGCCCTGCTGGCCCCGGAACTGGCCCAAGCCAAAACAGACCTTTTAACCGCTACCCGCGAATTACTACCCCGCAGACCAGGTGGTTTGGAATAACTGTTCAATCTCTTGTAAGGTGTTTAAGCGCACAAATTGCCCGCGCACTTCGGCCGCACCCGGGAAGCTGCTAATCCAGTACCCGGCTGTTTTACGGGAACGGTTTACGCCAATACGCTCGCCATAATAAGCTACGTTTTCACGGATTAAAGCCAAATAAATTTGCAAACGCTTTTGAGGGGTTATCGGGGCGGGTGTTTGGCCCGCTAACCCGGCGGCAATATCTTCAAAAATAAATGGGTTGCCAATGGCCCCGCGGCCAATCATCACCCCGGCGCAACCCGCTTCTAAAAACCGCTTGGCTACTTGCGCGTTTACAATACCGCCGTTGCCAATTACCGGTATATTTACCGCCGCACACGCCTCCCCCACTGCGGCGATATTGGGGGCCCCGCTATGCATATCCACCGCGGCACGTGCATGTAAAGTAATGGCACTAGCCCCGGCACTTTGTGCCAGTTTAGCCATACGTATCGCCAAAAGTTCATGGTGATTTAGCGCAATACGGGTTTTAAGCGTAACAGGCACCTGTACAGCTTTGACGGCGGATTCCAACAGGCGGCCCAGTTTGGCCTCGTCTTTCATCAGCACACAACCGGCCCCGGCTTTGTTAATTTTTTTAACCGGGCAACCGGCGTTTAGGTCTATGATATCGGCCCCTTGTGCCTCGGCCGCACGGGCCGCTTGGGCAATAGTAGCTTCATCCGCACCAAAAATTTGCATAGAAACCGGGTGCTCTTTCACTTGCAGCATCCGCCCGCTTTTGGGGTTACCGTAGTGCAACGCGTGCGCGGAAACCATCTCGGCGCATACAATTCCCGCACCGCCTTTTAAGCAAAGCAACCTAAACGGCACATCCGTAATCCCCGCCATGGGGGCCAACAACAAATTATTCGGGGCGGTAAACGTACCGATAGTAAGCGGTTTTATGTAGTTCATGGTACTTGTCGCCAACGACCCTGGGTGGAAGGCACTTCCAGTGTTTTTTGGCGGGCCAAACAAGCGCGCATAATTTGACGAGCCTCTACAAAGGTACTTTTAAATTCTAAAGCATTGATAAATTCGTCATGTCCAAACCCACCCGCTAAAATGTGGTCCGTGACCGCGAAACGGTAGGTTTCTTGCGGGCGGACAATGCGCCCGTTGTCTAAGGTAACCCGCGTAATGCGCTTGCCGGCAGAACTTTGCATATATTGCACATTAAACCCAGCAATCTGTGGAAAATTATCCTCTCCATTAAGTGAAGCCTGCAACGCTTTAGTAAAGGCTTCTCCCTTCATGGTTACAAAGGTGATGTTATCCCCATATGGGTAAGTTTTGTACAAATCAAATTCCGTTACTGTGCCAGCCGGAAGTGAATTGCGGATAGAATCGGCATTGAGAACGGCACCGTCTAACTTGGCCCATTTATGCAAACACTGAGTAAGCAATCCGCCTAAGGCAGATTGGGAGTGCAACTGGGTAGGAACCGCTTGTTCGGTATGGGTAAGCGTTTTTTTCATTTGGCTACGTGCCTGCTGTAAAAATTCTTCTGCACGAGCCGCCAGGGTTTCATCTTCGCCGTATTTTTCTTTTAAAAGGGGTTCATCTGTAAATGAAGTGCTGACTAACTGTTTGTGTTCGTCAAATGCAAGCGTAATGCGAGCCACACTATCCAACTTAGCACCAGGATAGACAATCCGGGTTCGTTTGACTTGTTCGGTTTCCGGGCTATCGTTATCTTGGTTGGAACTTAAAATAAGATCTATCCCCTCCACTTCGGCCGCTAAAGTAGCATTAGTAGTGCCACGCTCGTCCGCCATGGGCAACGAACTAAGCACCACAATAACATCCACCCCTTTTTCTTTAAGCAAGGCACTCATCTCTTGGGCCGTTTCCAGCGGAGGCAATACCGTTAACCCAGGCAAACGCGCCTGTGCCTTTTGCCACGGGTTCATGAGCCCAAAAATACCGAATTTGATCCCTCTCACTGTACGGATTTGGTAATCATGCAAGGGCCAAGGGATTTGGTTATCTAAGCGCAAATTAGAAACTACTAGCGGATAATTCAGCTCTTTTACCAAACCGCGCGCATGGGGCCAACCGTAAATGAGGTCTTTATCGGTTAACGTACCGGCTGTAAAAGGCAAACCGGGCACCAGGGCCGGAATGTACGCCCCTTTGGTAAGACTCCCTTCCACTCCACCCAGCCAATTACCCCCGTCAAAGAGCAAAAAATCGCCGGTTTGTTTGGCTAAAAAATTCTTCAGCACACCATATCCGCCGGCTTCTTGGTTTTCCAGGCGCGGTTCGGGGCGGGAGAAATAGAACCCCTGCACATCGGCCGTAAAGAACACATCTACCGTCTGTAATTCTTTCGGCCCGCAGGCGCTTAAGAACAACCCCAGTAAACACCACCCCAGTTTATGCATCATTACTTCACTTCGCGGATACGGCCCGTGGCAGGCGGCGTGAGCGGCCCGCGGGCAAGAGCGTCTTCCATTAAATCGCGGATACTTTTATCACCCGCGGATTTTTTAGCCTCGGCCGGAATTTTCTTGAACAGATACCCTTCGCTCCCCCCGCCGGCAATATACGCGTTGGTAGCCAAGGTGTAGGTTTTGTTATTTTCCAGCGGTTGTCCGTTTACAAAAATTTGGATATCCTTAATTTTGCCTTTCTTATTGGTTTTATAGGTAATATCCAACCCTGCATACGTAAACAAACTGCGCGGCGCAAAACCGTTTTTAATAAATTTCTTTAAAAATTTGCCGCTAACCGTAACCACGGCAATTTTATTGTCAAAAGGGTGTACTTCTATTAAATCCCGCCGGGTAATAGGGCCTTGCGGCATATCTACGCGGGTACCGCCGTTATTGTGAATGGCAATTTGTGTACCGGCATAATTTTTAATTAAATCGGCTACCCAGTTATTAAGCGGGCTGTCCAACTGGCCCGGCAAAACCGGTGCTTTGGCTACACGCATGGGGGCCATGCCCACCTTCGTGTCCACCTCCGGCTCACGCAACGAATCGGCATACGCACGGGTTGCCTTATCTTCTCCGGTCTTGGCAATGGTCAGCGGGATAAGTTCCGACCGGGCCGACACAAATTTCCCGGTTTTATCATCGGTAGTAACCGTTACCTTGCTTACGTTGCTGACGTAGCACCCGCTTTCCACAAATAGCACCCCGCACTCGTAATGGTTTTGGACAATTTTATGGGCATGTCCGCCAAACACAATATGCACCCGCCCGCCAAATTTCTTGGCAATATCAGTTACGTACGATTGAGTACCATGTTTATCGTCCGCTATAGAGTCGTGCACCAGCACAATGACTACATCCGGGTTTTCTTTTTCTATTTGTTTGAGCGCATTATCCAGTGCTTGGAGCGGCTTAGTAAAATAATAACCCTTGGCCGGATTGGTGGGAACGCGGTTGCCCAGGCCAATAAGTGCAAATTTTACCCCATTTTTAGTAACCAAACGGTATGGCAACACGTGAGGCGGATAGGTTTTGGTTCCTTCTTCAAAAAAGTTGGCGGCCAACATAGGCACCTGTAAATTATCTAAGAGTACCGGTAGCTGGGCGGCTTTAAAATCAAACTCGTGGTTGCCCAAGGTAGTAGCATCATACTCCATAAAATTAAGCATTTGAACCGCTTTTAAACCCTTGGAGTTGCGAGTTTCTACGGTGCCGTTGGTAAAGTCCCCGCTATCTAGCAACAGGTAGGGTTGCGGGCCGCTTTTTAACACGGCCGCCAGTGCGGCAAACCCGCCTTGGCCGTTACGCGGGTAGAAAAAACCGTGTGTATCACTGGTGTGATAAACGGTAGTCGTTTTGGCCAGTAGACACAATGGCCCTAACAGCAAAATGAGTAATAAGCTATATTTTTTCATACATTCCTCTTACCATAAGTTATAACAAAAAACGACAGCAAGCTACAAATAAACTACTCTTGCACAAGGTGCCCGGTAGCCGGTGGGAAAAGCGGACCCTTTTTTAATGCTTGCTCTATAAATGTACGCACCGTTTGGGTGCCCACGGTTTTTTTGTCGGTTACATTATTAAAAGCCCGGTGACGCGCCACATAGGAATTAGTGGCTACCAAATACGTTTGTTTATTTTCAAGCGGTTGCCCATTAAGTGTAACTTGTAATTCTTTTACTTTTCCTTTCCGGGCCTGGTAGCGGATTTCCAACCCGGCATAAACGTATTTATTCCACGGCAACACCCCTTTGCGGATAAAATTTTTAAGTTCTCGCCCGGTGAGGGTAAACGAAACTACCGTATCATCAAACGGAAACAAATCAAACAGCGTGCGGCGGGTGAAAGGGCCTGGCTCTAAATTAATGCGTGTGCCGCCCGTGTTGTGGATAAACACATCTGCCCCGCTGTAGGCTAACCCCTGCTGGGCAATCCAGTTATCTAACGGGGAATCTTGGTGGCCCGGCTGGGAAGGCCGCTTGGAGAGCGGGGCCCCCACTTCCCCCAACACTTCATCCATACCGGGTTCTTTTAAACTTTCTGCCAAAGCTTGTATTCTTTTATCTTGCCCCACCGTCTTGGTGTCTAACGCTATTAACATGGAAGAAGCATTTTTTAACTGACCGGTGGTATCGTCTATATCCAGCGTCACTTTGGTTACGTTTTGAAGGTAACACCCGCTCTCCGCGTACAACACGCCGTTTATAAATTCGTTTTGGAAAATTTTGTGAGCATGACCACCTAGCACCACGTGTATCCGGCCGCCAAACTTTTTAGCCATATCCCCCATGTAACGCAAAATGTTATTTTGATAGTCGATCAGTGAATCATGTACCAGCACCACTACTACAGCCGGATGCTGCGCCTGCATAGCGTTTAAAGCCTGTTCTAAGGCGGGTAGCGGTTTAGTAAACGTATATTTTTGGCTAGGCTGCGTAGGCCTGCGGTTGGCAAGACCAATAACACCAATTTTTATCCCGCCACGTTCAAAAACTGCATACGCTTGCGCCCACGCAGGCAATTCTTTGGTTTCTTTTTCACGCATATTAGCAGCCAACACCGCAAACTGCGCTTTTGAAAGAAGTGGGTCTATGCCCACATCTTTAAAATCAAACTCGTGGTTGCCTACCGTAGCGGCGTGATAGCCCACCGCATTCATCAGCGTAACGGCATTGGCCCCCTTGGAGTTTTTGGTCTCCACGGTCCCGTTGGCAAAGTCGCCGCTGTCTAGCAACAGATATGGATTTTTTTCTTTTGCTACCACCTGGGCCAGTGCAGCGAATCCGCCGCGCCCGTTTTGGGGGTAGAAAAACCCGTGCGTATCGCTGGTATGATAGAGCACCACCGTCTTGGCCGGCAAACCGCCCACCGCCAAAAACAATGTTAAACAAACCAGGTTGAACTTTTTAATCATGTATTATGCCATGCGTGAAAAAGGCGAAATTTTACGCAACCGTTCTATGATAGGCGGCAGTTCTTTGAGTACCAAATCAATATCGGCCGCAGTGGTTTGATCCGAGAGCGAAAAACGGATAGATCCGTGTGCAAACTGAAAAGGCACGTTCATCGCCCGCAACACGTGCGACGGCTCTAGCGAGCCCGACGTACACGCCGAACCCGAAGAAGCACAGATACCGAAATCGTTTAAATACATCAAAATAGATTCGCCTTCAATATAGCCAAAGCTGATGTTGGTGGTATTGGGCACGCGGTGTTGTGGGTCACCATTTACTTTGACGTCTGGGATGGCACGCAAAATGCCTTGTTCCAACCGGTCGCGCAAGGCCGCTACCCGTTCCATGGTACCGTCTGCCAAGCGTTGCTTGGCTAATTGCGCCGCTTTGGCAATCCCTACAATGTAGGGCACATTTTCCGTACCGGCGCGGCGGTGTTTTTCCTGGTGGCCCCCCATTAAATACGGCAAAAAGCGTGTACCGCGCTTAACGTAGAGGGCTCCAATCCCTTTAGGACCGTGAAATTTATGGGCCGAAAGCGAAAGCATATCTACCCCCGCTTGTTGCACGTCCACTGCTATTTTACCCACCGCTTGCACGGCATCCGTATGAAAAAGGG
>JAZLAA010000049.1:0-2587 GCA_045612945.1 Elusimicrobiaceae bacterium | reverse complement strand
GTTGGCAAAATTTCCTGTTTTTAGTGTCTTTTGCTAGCGTTGGCAACGAGTTTTTTGCGTACTTTTTGGCGACCCAAAAAGTACAAAATAATATACGTGGGAGACCCTAAGACCCCATATTAAGATCTTACGGGGCGGCGCTAGCTAAAATGCCCCGGTTCGGGGATGAACCTCATGATAAATAACTATCCCCCGGCTTTTGGCCGGGGGGTGGTGTTATAAAAATTCAGAATACTTATAGTACCGTACAGGAACCGTCTGCACAGATACCTAACGACGTGCATAAAGGGCCTTTGCAGTATTTAGTACCCTTGGAACTCATAGCTAAGAAATTCCAAGAACCGGAGGTATCCTTAAACATAAATACACGGTTATCACTTAGGTTCCCAGCTCCGTCCCCATATCCGTCCGTACTTAGACCTTCCCCTGCAAGCTCATAATGACAATCTGACCAACCAGCGGAAGGGCACGGGGTAGAGCACCTTGTTCCGCTTCCGGCACTACAGGATGTTAGCGAAGGAAGCTCTACATCCAACGAGGATAAAAGCGGAGGATTTGTCATCCATACATTTGTGCCACTAGTTTGCAATTCATAGACACTGGCGGCTTTGTGTAAGGCGGCTAAATTGGCCCACACCCCGGCTATACGGCTTTTTTCCACCGCACGTTGGTATTGTGGCACAGCTACTGCCGCCAAAATACCCACAATTAACACCACTACTAATAATTCAATTAACGTAAAACCTCTTTTCATAAGAGTTCTCCCAACGAATGCCGGCCCGGGCGCAATAAAAAACGGCTATCGTACCCGGGCACAGTGAAATCCCCAAATATGACAGCCGCGGCTTGCCGCATTAAAGCGGCAAACGCTCGGCGTAAAAGAACGGGGTTATAAGGCCCGTTCCTTTACGCCTGTATCGGCTGTTTTTGGACTTCACTGTGGCCGTTTTAAAAACGGCGACCCGTATCCTTTTATACGGTTCCAAAAACAGTTAAAATTGGTTGTGCGTTTAAGAGTAAGTACCTCCTCTTAAAATATGTACTATTATACTAAAATTCTATATCCGGCTGGGCATTAAGGGCAGTTAATGTTTTTTCAAACAACCGGCGTATTTCCACCCAGTGCGCAAGCGGCAAAAATAAAGCCGGGGCAGTATAACCCTTTTCTTGGCTCCAAGGGCGAAACTCCAACCCACGCACCACCCCGCGTTGAATAAACGCCACCTCCACACAAATACCGGGCCGCTTGGCAAATTTCCCAACGGGGCCTAACGCAATTTGCCCACTGTCTTGTGGCAAATCAAGCAACCGCGGCACTAGCGTGCGTACAATTTCCGGCGTTAAGGTAACCCCTTCGCGCGTAGGCCAAAGCATTTGCTCGCGCAGGGCATACATCCGCACCGAAACATAGCGATAACCGTGATAAGCATCAATAGAAAAGCGCACCCTGTGGGTATCGTTCAAATTCATTTCCCCAATGGCCTGCAAAAGTGTAAAACTACTTTCTAACATAAACCCCTCAAAAAACCCTATTATAACTTGCAAAAATATGATATGATACTTTTAGTTATATTCTAACCCTTGAAAGGCAGAAAATCAAGGCTTTTGAAACAAATTTTAAAACAGGGAAACGCTATGGCAGAACAACAACCGGAACTCATCGGACAAGAAATTTCTGGATGCGAAATTTTACAGAAAGTGGCCTCCGGCGGCATGGGGTCCATTTACAAGGCCCGCCACAAGGCTTTAGACCGCATTGTGTGCGTGAAAATTTTAAGTCCGGCGCTAATTAACGACAAAAAAGCCGTGGAACTGTTTTTAACCGAAGCCCGCGCCATTGCTGAGCTGGAACACCCTAATATCGTACAAGTGTATAATGTAGGGAAAGAAAAAGGCTACTACTTTATTGTCATGGCATTTGTAGAAGGGCAAACGCTTTCCCAGTTAGTTAAAAAACAACAAAATTTATCATTAGACACTATTTTACGCTTATTTGAAGGGGTCCTTTTGGGGCTGGATGCCGCCCATGCTAAAGGGATTATCCACCGGGATATTAAACCTTCCAACATTTTAATTAACACCGCCGGGCAACCCAAAATTGTGGACTTTGGTATCGCCAAAAAAATGGATAAAGATAAAGGCTCCACCCGCACTACGGAACTAGCCGGCACCGCCTATTTTATTGCTCCGGAGCAAGCCCTAGGGCGCGACCTGGATACCCGCGCCGACTTATACTCTGTAGGGGCCAGTCTGTATTACATCCTAACGGGTCAATTCCCGTATAACGGGAAAAACACCATTGAAATTATCCAAAAACATATCAACGACCCGGTACCCAACCCCGGAGCTATCCGCCCCAATTTGCCGGCGTGGCTATCGGCCGCGGTACAAAAACTCATGAGTAAAAACCCGGACGACCGCTTCCAGACCGCCAAAGAAACTTATGTGTATTTCCAAAAAATGCACGCCGAGGATTTACTGCGTATTAAAAAAGGAAATTCCATTAACTTAGGTACCGGGGATGCTTTGAAAATTGTAAAGGAAGAAAAGTTTCATACTACGGATATTCAGCGTCTACGCCAAGAAG
>JAZLAA010000048.1:0-2782 GCA_045612945.1 Elusimicrobiaceae bacterium | reverse complement strand
ATTCATTTAGGCGGGGGCGAGCCGACTTATCCCGCCCCGCAAGCCGCCGTAGAGGCGCTTATCCAAAAAGCCCAAAGCCGTAACATTAAATATACGCCGTCCTGCGGCACACCTGCTTTAAAACAAGCCGTTATCCATTATACACAAACACATTACAACCACCTGTTTGAACCCCAACACGTTTTAATTTCGGCTGGGGCCAAGCAAGCGCTTTTTAACTTCTTACTAGCCGCGGTGCAACCCGGCGACGAAGTAGTCTTCCCGGCCCCCTTTTGGGTTAGCTACCCGGAAATGGTGAAACTGGCGGGGGGAACGCCGGTAATCGTAAAACCGTCTTGCGGGTTACGGGTCAGCGCGCAGGAAATTATCCAGGCCGTCACGCCCAAAACCAAAGCCATTTTAATTAACAGCCCGTGCAATCCGGCCGGTCACATTTTTGATGAAAACTTCATTAAAACCATTGTGCAATTTGCGCAGAAAAAACAGATTTTTTTAGTGTTAGACGATATTTACCACCAGCTGGTGTTTGACGGCGCCCAAGTGCCCAACCCGTGCGCGTATGCGACGGATTTTTCAAACTTGGTACTCATTAACGGGGTGTCTAAGCTCTACGGCCTAACGGGGCTACGCATTGGCTGGGCCGTGAGTGAAAATACGGATTTAATAGCCGCCATGGGGCGTATGCAGGCGCAAAGCACTTCATGCAATAGCGAACTAAGCGAAGTGGCCGCCACCGCCGCCCTAAACGGCCCGCAAGATTGCGTAGCGGACCTGCGCCAAATGCTGGAGCATAACCGCAACGTACTGCTTGCGGAATTGGCCAACATTGCGCATATTCGCGTGGAAAAACCGCAAGGCACGTTTTACAGTTTGGTAGATGTCAGCCACTACAGCCAAGATTCCACGCAGTTGGCGGCGTATTTACTGGACAACGCCTTAGTAGCCGTGGTGCCCGGTGCTCCTTTTGGGGCGCAAGGGTATGTGCGTATCAGTTTTTGTGCGGAGGAGTCCGCCATTAAAGAAGGGGTGCGGCGTATCGCCAAGGCCCTGGCAAATCTGCCCCTAGCGGGGAAAAATTAGTAAAGAGGGAACATACATGAAAACATTGAATGCAACGCCGGATTATTTTAAACCGACTTACGGTTTAGATAAAGCCGGGCTTAAAACCACCAAGACCGTCTATTGGAACCTTTCCACCCCGGCCTTGTATCAAGAAGCGTTAAACCGCAAAGAAGCCAACGTCGTTTACGGCGGGCCGCTGTGCGTAAGCACCGGCAAACATACCGGCCGCAGCCCCAATGACCGCTACTTTGTGGAAACCAAAGATATTGACGGAAAACTCTTTTATAACAAAAGCAACAAAGGCATTAAAGAAAAATATTTCAACCAAATTTTTGCCAAAGTGCAAAAATATGTAGCCAACAAAGACCTGTTTGTGCGTGATGCGTATGTGGGCTCCAGTGAGGCCTCGCGCCTTAAAGTGCGTGCGATTACCGAGTGCGCCTGGACAAACATGTTTGTCAAAAATATGTTCATTGAACCCAAGCAGGAAGAACTCAAAAAATTTGTGCCGCAGTTTACCTTAATCTGCCTGCCCAAAATGAAAGTAAACCCCAAGACCGATGGAACTGTGTCCGAAACCGCTATCTTAATTAACATTAAGAAAAAAATTATCTTGGTAATCGGCACCGAATACGGCGGCGAAAACAAAAAAGCCCTGTTTACGGTCATGAACTTCCTCTTGCCGCAAAAAGGCATTATGACCATGCACTGCTCCGCTAACGTAGGTAAGAAAAACGATAGCGCCATTTTCTTTGGTCTTTCCGGCACCGGCAAAACCACCCTGTCTGCCGACATTACCCGCGGCTTAATCGGCGACGATGAACACGGCTGGGACGAAGACGGTGTATTTAACTTTGAAGGCGGTTGTTATGCCAAAGTAATCCGCCTGAGCCAAGAGGCGGAACCGCAAATCTATTCCACCACCCAACGCTTCGGTACCGTGTTGGAAAACGTGGTCTTTGACCCGCAAACCGGCAAGCTCAATTTAGATGACGATACGCTTACCGAAAACACCCGCGCGTGCTATCCCTTGAACTTTATTGATAACGCCGTGGAATCCAAGCGTGCCACCCACCCCAAAAACATCATTTTCCTCACCTGTGATGCCTTTGGTGTGATGCCGCCTATTTCTAAACTCTCGGCCGACCAAGCCCTATACCACTTTATCAGCGGCTACACCGCCAAAGTGGCCGGTACCGAAAAAGGCGTCAAAGAACCCACCAGCACGTTCTCTACCTGCTTTGGCGGGCCGTTTATGCCGCTCCACCCGTCTGTGTATGCGGAACTTTTAAAGAAAAAAATCCAAAAACACAAAGTAAACTGCTGGCTCGTGAACACGGGCTGGATTGGCGGGCCGTACGGTGTGGGTAGCCGCATTAGCATTAAATATACGCGCGCTTTGTTAAACGCCGCCTTGGACGGCAAATTGGCCAAAGCTAAATTTGTCACGGACCCGGTGTTTGGCTTCCAAATTCCTACGGCTTGTGCCGGGGTGCCTGCCAACATCTTAAACCCGCAGAAAACCTGGAAAGACAAAAAAGCGTACATGGAAAAATATATGGCGCTAGCCAAGTCTTTTGTGGAAAACTTCAAGAAATATGAAGCCGGCTGCAGCAAGGCCATCTTGTCTGCCGCCCCGAAAGTAAAATAAACTTTCCGACGACAACTAAAAAATTAGGGCACCCTCTGTACAAAGGGTGCCCTAATATACTATACTAAA
>JAZLAA010000047.1:0-2785 GCA_045612945.1 Elusimicrobiaceae bacterium | reverse complement strand
GGGTATTCTTGTGCAACAGCTTGTGCAAATAATTGTTTGGTAATGGGGGCCGCGCGCCAACCAAAACGCCCGGCAAAACGCATCGCACGCAATAGGCGGGTAGGGTCGTCCAAAAAGCTTTTATCGTGCAAGACACGCACCAGCCCGGTATCAATATCTTTGCGGGCCCCAAACGGGTCCACACTTTTGCCAAAGGTTTCCGGCAAAATGGAAAGGGCCCACGCATTACACGTAAAATCCCGACGGAATAAATCTTGCTTAATATCCTGGGTAAAAGATACTTGGGGTAATGCCCCGGGGCGAGCATATACTTCGTGCCGCAAGCGGGCCAAATCCAAATGTAAACCGTTGTCTAAATTAACTTTAAATGTGCCAAACTGGGAAAATTTACGTTTACTTCCCCCCCACATCCGCATACAAAATCCAGCCACGGATTCTTGATTGCCATCAAAAGAAAGGTCAATATCCAGCGTAGGACGTTTGAGGTAAAAATCCCGCACGGCTCCGCCCACTACCCAGGCATTTAACCCCAATTTATGGGCATACGTACCTATCGATAAAAGAATATCGTGGTATTTGTAAGGGATGAAACCGGTCATAATAAAACAGGGGATTGCGCCCCTTGCTGGCTCATAGCATCCTTGAAATGAAGTAACAATGGTGAGTTGAGCCCGCTTTGAAGTACCCGTGCGGCAGCAACGGCGTAATCGTTGGCTGACGGGTTTTTAGACGAAGGGGCCGGAATGTAAAGAGGAAAATGGTGCTCACGCGCGTAGACCGGACGCAACCGCGCCACCTGGAACCCTTGCTGGGCCGAAGCTGCCGCTATAACGGCTGATTCTTCACTGCGCTCTTCCTCGTGACGTAACAAATGCTGCAATTCTTCCAAACCAAATACGCAAACAGGCGCAAAACTTAGGCCTGTTTCGTGCAATAAAACCGGTTTAAGGGACTGGTAATCTTGGGTCATTTTGGCACGCAGTTCCTGTTCGCGCGGTTTATCTTTTTGGGAAAACACAAACACCAGGAGTTCGGCCGGAGCGTCTATATAGACCAGTTCCCCGTCGTGATGAAAAAATGTACCACAATGCGGGCAACGTACTAGGTTTAGCTCGCCGGCCAAAATGGAGGATTTTAGATCTTCCTCGCCGTCCGCGCGCACAAAAGACCAGTACGAAATATCAAATTCCTCACACCCGTGAGGACAGTGAGCGGTTGCCTCATTTTGG
Organism: Elusimicrobiaceae bacterium; assembly: GCA_045612945.1. Classification (GTDB taxonomy): domain Bacteria; phylum Elusimicrobiota; class Elusimicrobia; order Elusimicrobiales; family Elusimicrobiaceae; genus Avelusimicrobium. The sequence goes on along the minus strand of JAZLAA010000047.1, from coordinate 1,556 downwards.
AGTGATTTCATAGACATATTATAATAAAAATGAATTATTTTTTGCAAGTTGTGTATAGAATTAAATCTACGGGTTCAAAGGTAAACAAAATCAGGCATTTTGTGCAGAAAAATGCCCCGCATGATAAACCGTGCAAACCCTTGGTTTTTCAAAGGAAAACGCGTTAGTACTAGGCGCGAAAGGGCGAAGTATACTGTGCAAAGCGGCGCGGTAGCGCCGAGGTATGCGAGCCCTTGAGCAACAACGAAATAACCCGTTTTACGCAGAAAAAAGTGCCCCGCATGGGATTTGAACCCATATCCCCGGTTCCGAAGACCGGTACTCTATCCAGTTGAGCTAACGGGGCGAAGAAGAAGTCGGATTTTGTTTAAAAAACAGCCACACATACGCCGCAGCAGCCATTTGCAGTGTAAACGCGGCAGACATAAATACATACTGATATACTTTTTGTGCTTCCACGGTAGGAGAGCAAAGGGTAAAATAAATCCGGCCACCTAGTTGAAGCAGCGGCACAAAAATAAAATCAGCCGTCGTACAAAGTGCTAACACGCCCTGTAAGGCCATTAAAAAAAATACCCACTTTTCTTCCACTAAGATAAATACAAATTGGGCCGCGTAGAGGATAAAAAATCCGGCGTGTAATCGCCACAAAATACCCTGATTAAGCAAGTCTTTCCCCAGCAGACATCCATTGGCCACTGCCCCTATTACACATAACAGGGTAATCAGTTGCAAAAATAACGGATAATGTAAAAAACGGCGTATCATAATCACCGGGATAAAGACAATGCCGCCTTGCGCGCGTGTACCTGGCGCGCCAACGCAATCAGTTCATCTAAAATTTGCACGTAACTCACTCCGCTAGCTTCAAAAAGCTGCGGGAACAAACTGGTTTCACTCATACCGGGCAGGGTGTTAATTTCAGACATATAATAGCGCCCCTCTGCGTCCATCAAAAAATCAACCCGGGCGAGTCCTTCGCCTTGCAGGGCACAAAATAATTTTTGGGTATCTTGGCGCATAGCCGCCTGCGTGCGCGGGTCAATGGCAGCCGGAACCCGCGTTTCACACCCTCCGGCTACTACATATTTTGCATTATAATCAAAAAATTCACCGGCCACGGTGCGCAACTCACCGCAAGCAGAGGTTTTTATATTTTGCGCGTTACCGTAAACCGCACAGAAAATCTCACGCGCGTGATCCACCCCTTGTTCAATAAGAACATCCGTATCAAACGATAAAGCGTGGGAAATGGCACCGTTTAATTGCTCCAGCGAGGTTACTTTACTGACCCCTACCGAAGAACCTAAGCGTACCGGTTTGACAAACACCGGCAAGCGTGCGCTAACCCACTGCGCCAAGGCCGCTTCATCATAAGCAACCCCTTTAGATACTTTTTGGTAAGGCACTACGGGTAACCCGGCCTCCCGCGCAATAAGCTTAGTAAACTCTTTATCCATTCCCACCGCGGAGGACAAAACGCCTACCCCCACATAGGGAATATTCAAGGTTTCCAAAAACCCCTGTAAGGTACCGTCTTCACAGTTGGTACCATG